>JAJONM010000011.1 GCA_021323415.1 Rickettsiaceae bacterium | reverse complement strand
CACCCTCTACCTGTGGTATTATAACAGCATAACCATTAAACAGGAGGCTACCATGTCTACAGTTGAAAACGTTATAAACCAATATAAAGAAGATATTGATGCACTACACCAGATAGTGAGTCACACGATTAAACGCCTGAAAGCTGAAGTAACCAGCGGCACAGCACCACAAGGGCAAAAATCGCTTCTGGAGAAGCACGACGTAATGTACCTCTCCGAAAAACTAAACAATATGCTGGGCAAAATTTTTGCGATTGAAATAAAACTGGCAAGCGCGAAGGATAAAGGCTCACTTAGCCAAATAACTGGCAGGATGCAATTATTGAGCAAGCAAATTGCGAAGGCTGGGGCGTAGCCGTCATTGCGAGTAGGCGAACACTTCGTGAGTCCGATGCGGCAATCCATCTTAACATAATGGATTGATTCTTCGTCGTTACGATGTTCCACTCATCGCAATGACGCTAGCTGCAAGTTTTGAGACCATAACTTAAGAATTTATCTTAAGTTACTAACTCTTTACTTGCGGCAAAACACCCCAACCACCTCCAAATGCGCATTCCAGTAAAACTGGTCAATGGCAGCTGCCCTCTCCAGCACGAAACCGCCATTAATCAGGCTTTTTGTATCGCGCTCAAAAGTCGCCGGGTTACACGAAACCATTACAACCTTCTTGACATCGCTTTTGGCAATTTCATCAGCTTGCGGCAAAGCACCATTCCGAGGCGGATTGATCACTACTGCATCAAAATTCTTAAGCTCATGTTGCTTTACGGGGCGCTTGAATAAATCGCGCGTACCAACAGCAATTTTGCTATCCAGGTTACTCTGGCGGATAGCATTATGCAGCGCCGTTATCATCTCGTTTGACCCTTCATACGCCTGGACTATATGCCCATCCATAACCAAGGGCAGGCTATAAGTCCCCGCACCGCAGTATAAATCCACCACGCGCTTATGCTCTTTTAAGGTCTCCAGAATGATTGAAGTAATCGCAAGCTGTCCCGTTTGGGTTGCCTGCAAAAATGACCCGACCGGCAATTCAACTTCAACACCGCCAAAGGCCACCAGCGGCAGATTACTGCAGTAAAGCACATCCGCCTCCTGCTTTTCTTCCTTTTGCGCCAGGCGTAAAATTCCACTTCCTTTAGCAAAAGCAACCAGCTTTTCCGCATCATTTGCGCTACAATTTGCGCCAACTGTTATAAACACATCGAGACCATTTTGCATCTGGCTGACATTGACCGCCTTTACATTGCCCGGCTTTTTAAGGCTTGAAATAACTGCCCGCAATTTCGGCAGCAAGCCCACAATCGCATCTGAAGTTACCGGACATATGGCAATATCAATAACCTTATGACTTTTGGCTTCAAAAAAACCAATGCCAACTTCGCCCTTATTAACCGAAACCTTAAACTCCGCGCGGCGACGGCTGCCCTGCCCCACTTCCACCAAACCACCTGCACCAGTATATCGCGTTTAAATGCGTTATAATCAGAAGGCCTAATATGCTGCAGCGAGCATCCACCGCACTGCCCAAAATGCTGACATGGCGGCTCCTGCCTGCTTATCCCTCTCTCCATAACCTCCAAGAGTCGCGCGCGACCGCCCGCTTCCAGTGCCACTTTTACCTTATCACCAGGGCAGGTATAAGGTACAAATACCTGCTTGCCATCGGCAGTCCCGATGCCATCTCCCATGCCGCCTAGTTTTGTGATAGTTAGTTCCATAAAGGAGTGTTAAGTGTTAGTGTTGAGTGCTAGTAAGTATCACTAATTGATGTTATTTTCCAGATTTTCCGCTATATACTAACACTTAACACTAACACTTAACACTCCTTTATGACCGAAGACCTAAACAAAAACACCGCATCACTCAAAGAACACCTGGCGGAATTACGTATCCGCGTAATGTTTTCTGCTGTCTTTTTCTTGATAGCTTTTTGCTTTTGTTACTATTTTGCCCAAGATATTTACTCATTTTTGGTGCAACCACTTGCCGATATGTATCAGGACCAGGATGGCCGTAAGCTAATCTACACAGGGCTCACGGAAGCATTTTTTACTTATCTAAAGCTATCTTTTTATAGCGCCTTATTCGTATCATTCCCGTTTATTGCCTCGCAGCTTTACATCTTTCTCGCCCCCGGCCTGTATAAAAAAGAGCGTCATTTACTACTGCCATTCCTATTTGCCACACCGGTGCTATTCTTAGCCGGCGCCGCACTGGTCTATTATTTCATAATCCCAACTGCCTGGCATTTCTTCTTAAGCTTTGAGAATATGGGCGCAAGCGGCGGCCTGCCAATCCAGCTCGAAGCGCGGGTAAGCGAATATTTATCACTGGTTATCAGCCTCATAATGGCATTTGGTATTGCTTTCCAAATGCCGGTTTTGCTAGGCCTACTCGCGCAAGTTGGCTTTTTGTCATCCGCGAGCCTGATAAAAAAGCGCCGCTATGCAATCGTGATTATCTTTATCATCGCGGCCTTTATAACTCCGCCCGATGTCATCAGCCAGATTGGGCTTGCCTTGCCTATGATGTTGTTATACGAATGCTCAATATTTTTATGTAAATGGATAGAGAAAAGAAAAGTGCAAGTGTAAGTAGTTAGTGCAAGAAATCTCATAACACTTGCACTTGCACTTGCACTTGCACTTGCACTTGCACTAACAACTTGCACTAAATTATCAAACAGAAGGTTAAGAAATGCACAACATTAAAGCCATCCGCGAAAACCCGAAAGCCTTCGATGAGGCAATGGTAAAACGCGGCCTTGGGCCAATTTCTGAAGAGATCCTAAAACGCGACAAGGAAGTACGCGGCAGCAAAACTGATATGCAGACTTTGCAACAACAGGCCAATGAATGGGCAAAGAAAATCGGCGAACTAAAGGCAAAAGGCGGTGATGCATCAGAAGCTATCGCAAAATCCAAAGAACTAAAAGAAAAAATCGCTGCAATGAAAAACAGCGCAGAAGCAGAAAACGAAGATATATCAACTGAGCTGGTTGATGAACTGCTTTATACCCTGCCTAACATCCCAGCAGATGATGTGCCAGAAGGCGAAGATGAAAACGACAATGTCGAAATCCGCCGCTTTGGTGAAAAACCAGAATTCAAATTCCACCCAAAAGAACATTTCGATCTGGGTGAGCAATTAGGCATGATGGATTTTGAAACCGCGTCTAAAATATCTGGCAGCCGCTTTGTTATTTTAAAAGGCCAGTTGGCAAAATTAGAGCGCGCGCTTCGTGAATTCATGCTGGATATCCACACGCGCGAGTTCGGCTATATGGAAGTATCGCCTCCGCTATTGGTGCGTGATGAGGCATTATTTGGAACAGGACAATTACCAAAATTCGCCGATGACTTATTTGCAACTACAGGCGACCGCAAATTATCACTAATACCAACGGCTGAAGTTTCGCTGACCAATATGGTAAGGGAATCAATCTTAGATGCCAGCCAGTTGCCTATGCGTATTGCTGCCTGCACTCCATGCTTCCGCTCTGAGGCAGGCTCAGCGGGAAAAGATACCCGCGGCATGATCCGCCAGCACCAGTTCTGGAAAGTCGAAATGGTCAGCATCACTGATGAAGAAAGCTCTGAAGCAGAGCACGAGCGCATGACAGCTTGCGCCGAAGAAATCCTAAAACGCCTGAAACTGCCATACCGCGTAGTACTTCTCTGCACTAAGGATATGGGTTTTACTGCTAGAAAGACTTACGATTTGGAAGTTTGGCTACCGGGCCAAGTGCGCTACCGCGAGATTTCCAGCTGCTCTAACTGCGGCGATTTCCAGGCCAGACGCATGAAAGCCCGATACAAAGCAAGCGAAAAAGAAAACCGCTTTGTGCATACACTAAACGGCTCCGGCCTCGCCGTTGGCCGCGCATTGGTTGCGGTGCTGGAGAACTACCAGAACGCCGATGGGTCAATTACAGTGCCGGAGCCGTATATGGGCGTGGAGAAGATAGTGGCTAACAGCTAGCGTCATCCTGGAATTTTAGAAAATACCTGGATACTGCGGTCAAGCCGCAGTATGACTTTTGCAGAGTGGGTTTGAACCGAACAACTTTTGTAATTCTGAGCATGAGAAATGGGTTAGTATCCAACATTCTGCTAAGGGGACTACTTTCTCTCATATCGCGTTTTTTATAATCCATTTAATCGGATAAGAAAGTGCCAGCACAGTAAATAACCCTGCGCACCATAGCACTATAAACCATGCCCATTGTTTAAGCTTAGGATGGCTATCAAACCAGCTGGCTATCTTCTTAATATATATGCTCATGGCTGGTTTTACCCCGGAAAATATAATAGCAATAACCCGTATAACCTAAAATAAGCGGCAGTAGCGGCACTACCCCAACTAGCATAAGTGATAACGCAGGCCCTGCCGCAGCCGCTGCCCATAGATCATATTTAAATGGGACAATCCACGGAAACAGGCTAAGGCCAAGGCCAATATAACCCATCAGGAAAATTGCGATACTGGCAAAGAATGGTCGGGTTTCATGTCCCCTCTTATGCAAATCGTTCCATATCATTATGAATAACCCCAGGGTTAACACAGGTATAGGAAGCAAATAGTATATGTTTGGCGTGCTAAACCAGAAATTCTTTACCTGCTCATTAAGTAACGGCATTACCATGCTAACCAGTGCCATAAAAATACCGACAAACCCAAGCACGTAAGATGCCACTTTGCGTGACCAGTCTTGTGTTAAATCTTCGGTTTTCATAACAAGCCATGTCGAACCAAGTAACGCATAACCAAATACAACCGCAATTCCGGTCATTGTTGAAAAACCAGTCGCCCAGTCAAATGGGCCGCCTGAAAAATTGCGGCCATCAACCTCAACACCTTGCACGAACGCTCCTAAAATTGCCCCCTGAAAAAAGGCAGCACCAAGGGAACCAAAATGAAAAGCATAATCCCACAAACGTCTCGACTTTCCGTGCGACTTAAAACGGAACTCAAATGCCACACCCCGCATAATAAGGCCAAGCAACATTATGATAATAGGAATGTAAAAAGCTGGAAGTAAGATAGAATATGCAAGAGGGAATGCGGCAAGTAACCCACCCCCGCCTAACACCAGCCAGGTTTCATTGCCATCCCAGAATGGAGCAATAGAATTCATCATCCTATCACGGCATTTATCTGATGGGGCAAAAGGAAAAATAACCCCTATCCCTAAGTCAAAGCCATCGAGCAATACATACAGAAAAATTGCAGTGGCTATTATAAATCCCCATATAAGCGGCAAATCAACAAGATTAGAGAAATCAAACATTTTTTTCCTCCTGGCTTACGCTTCCTTCAATCGCAGATGCTTCTCTACTATGTTTATAATATTGCTCCTTCTCCTCAGCGCCAGGGATGCCTTTTCCTATTAGTCTCAGGATATAGTAACTTCCGGCACCAAATACTAATGTATACATAACCACAAATGCCAGTAATGACCAAGCCACCTGCGGGCCTAATATAGCTGGTGAAACGGACTCTGCCGTACGTAAGATACCATAAGCAGTATATGGCTGCCTGCCAATTTCTGTAACAAACCAACCAGCTAATAACGCAACAAACCCTGAAGGCATCATAGCCATCCACCATACTTGCAGCCACCGCGATTCAAATAGCCTCCCGCGCAAATATTGTACACCGCTGGCAAGCCCAATAAGCACCATTAACATACCTATCCCTACCATTACGCGGAACGACCAGAATACCGGCAAAACTGGTGGGCGGTCTTCTTTTGACCATTCTTTCAGGCCTTTAATTTCACCATTCCAATCATGGGTAAGTATCAGGCTTGCAAGCCCCGGCACTTCAATACCATATTTCATCTTCTCTTCCTGGTCATCAGGCCAGCCTATTAATGTCAAAGGAGCTGATGTCTGGGTATCATATATACCTTCCATTGCTGCAATTTTAGCAGGCTGGTGTTTTAAAGTATTTAATCCATGTAAGTCACCTATAAAAACCTGGGCTGGAGCAACAAATACCGCCATAATAGTTGCCATACCAAGCATAATGCGCGCTTGCGGTATATAGCGCTTATTCCATAAATAGAACGCGCCGACACCACCTACAACAAAAGCCGTGGTAAGATAAGCAGCCGTTACCATATGCACTAACCGGTATGGGAAAGACGGATTGAAAATAATTTCCAGCCAGTTAGTAGGCATTAAACGGCCATCTGCACCAATTTCAAACCCTTGGGGGGTTTGCATCCAGCTATTTGCAGCAAGAATCCAGAAAGCAGATATCAATGTACCAACTGCTACAATGCATGTAGAAGCAAAGTGCATTTTTTTGCTTACTCGCTCCCACCCAAACAACATTATACCGAGGAATGAAGCTTCCAGAAAGAAAGCCGTCAGCACTTCAAAACTAAGTAATGGCCCTATTACATTGGCAACTTTATCTGAGAAAACAGACCAATTAGTACCAAACTGGTAAGACATTACAACACCCGATACTACGCCCATGCCGAACGCCACAGCAAATATCTTTATCCAGAATTTATAGATGTCGCGGAACCGTTCATCTCCTGTTTTAAGCCAGCGCCATTCCACCACTGCCAGAAAACTTGATAATCCGATTGTGAAAGCAGGAAATATAATATGGAAACTGATCGTAAAAGCGAATTGGATACGTGCAAGAAGAATCGGGTCAATTTCCATATATACCTCACATAAGGTTAGCTCCTAACAAGCTCATGATAAGCCTTGGTCAACTTCTGGGTAACCGCACCCGGCTTGAATTTATACTCACCAATCGCGCCAACCGGCGTGATTTCAGCGGCAGTACCAGTCAGGAACGCTTCCTGCCCTTTTGCCAGTTCTTCTGGTTTCATATGGCGTTCAACCACTTTTATACCAAGTGATTTAGCCAGATCGATAACAGTCAGGCGCGTAATACCGTTTAGGAAACAATCCGGCGTTGGAGTGTGCAGTTCTCCATCTACCACCATGAAGAAATTAGCTCCCGTAGCCTCAGCAATATAGCCGCGGTAATCGAGCATCATAGCATCATGGAAACCACCTTCTTCGGCTTTACGTTTGCTCATGGTGCAGATCATGTAAAGGCCAGCAGCCTTGGCTGAAGTCGGCGCAGTATCAGGCGCCGGACGCTTCCAGTCTGCCCAACACAGGTTAATGCCGGTTTTGTATAATTCTTCAGCAAAATAAGTTGGCCAAACCCAGGTAGCAATTGCGGTATGCACCTTATTTCCAGATGCGTAAATCTTCATATAATCGCTACCTAGCCATGCAACCGGGCGAACATAACCATCAACAATACCCTGCTTTTTCACGATGTCATTAGTGAATTGATCTAATTCTGCAACGCTATAAGGAATCTCAAAACCTAAGATTTCTGCCGATTTTTTGAACCGTATGCTATGCTCAGTCAGCTTAAATACCTTGCCGTTATAGACACGCTCACCCTCAAACACGCTGCTGGCATAGTGTAAACCATGGTTTAGCAAATGCACTTTCGCATCACGCCAGTTAACCATTTGCCCGTTATACCAGATAAACCCATCACGATCATCAAAAGGGAGTGTAGTAGCCATTTTAGTTACCGAATTTAATTAGAATTACCAACGTTATAAGCCCTGTTAGTACTTGGCGCAAGTAGATTTATGATAGACATAGTGCAAGTGTAAGTGTAAAGTGCAAGAAAATCCTTACACTTGCACTTTACACTTTACACTATGAAACCAATAACCCACATCCTAATCCTAGACGACGACACCAGAATCCGCGACCTGCTCGCGCGTTTCCTGCAGGATAAGGGATTTTTCGTCTCCACCGCCAAAGATGCCTACGATGCCCGTAATCAAACACAAGAATTCATTTTCGATCTTATCATTGCTGACGTAATGATGCCAGGGGAAAATGGTGTTGAATTCACTAAGAAACTACGAAAATCCTCCAACACACCTGTGCTTATGCTAACCGCAATGGGTGATGTTGAAGATCGTATCAGCGGCCTCGAAAGTGGCGCAGATGATTACCTTGCCAAACCCTTTGAACCACGGGAATTGCTACTTCGCATACAACGTATTTTACAACGCACTAAAAACGAAGTAGCAGCAAAAATCATAAAATTCGGGAATATATCATATAATCCAGCAAAGAACTCACTAGAACAAGATGGAGAGAATATTTATATAACTTCCAATGAGGCACAGCTGCTAACCATTTTATGCAGCAACCTGCAGACAACCGTCTCGCGCGAAGAATTAGCCCGCTTTTGTGGCGGCATCAACGAACGCTCAATCGATGTACAAATCACCCGCCTTCGCAATAAAATCGAACAAGACCCGAAAAAGCCAGTTTACCTAAAAACAATAAGGGGGCAGGGTTATGTTCTTTATAGTGACTAGTGAAGAGCCTATCGCAGGAAGGGGTTTGCAAACCCTTCCTGCCTAGGGTAAGGTTATTTTCAGTGCAATTGTAACAAATTACCTGTACTATCACTGACACTCAACACTAGCACTCAACACTAAAATGCTTAAAAATCTTCTCCCCCACTCCCTCTTCAAGCGTTTTCTGCTTATCATACTGCTGCCCAACATAATCGTGCAGCTTTTCGCCGTATATATATTCTATCAAAGGCATTGGAGCGGCGTTAGTAACCATATGGCGATCGCGCTTTCTAACGACATCAACATGATAACTGCCGCCATTAAAAGCGAGCCACCTGAAACCCGCGAAGCAATGGCTGATTTATTAAACAACTCATCTGATCTTAAAATATCGCTGCTAAGAGACAAACCAATATCCCCCACATCCAAAGAAGTGCTAAACGATTTTGGCACATTCACTGCTGCAGTCGATAGACGAATACAGGAAAATCACTCGGTATATTACACCAACGACAAATCCGACGTTGTAACCGAAATCGAGTTGCCTGATGGGGTATTACGTATAATCTCCTCTGACAAAAGATTGCGTAACCCCTCCAGCTACATATTCATCCTCTGGATGACCGGGACTGCCCTGATATTTATCACCATTTCCATATTCTTTATGCGTAACCAGGTGCGGTCAATCACTACGCTCGCCACCGTTGCTGATAAATTCGGGAAAGGTCAGGATACCGACAATTTCAAACCGGCAGGAGCAACTGAAGTACGTCAGGTGGCAAATGCTTTCATTGATATGCGCGACAGGATACGTAAACAAATCGAGCAGCGCACTGAAATGCTGGCAGGAGTTTCGCACGACCTTAAAACCCCGCTTACCCGTATGAAACTGCAGCTGGCCATGATGAAACAAACCGATGAAATTAAGGAATTACAAGATGACGTAACCGAGCTGGAAAAGATGGTCCAGGGCTTCCTGGATTTTGCCAAGGGTAAAGAACGCGTGACTGATAACTCAGTCAACATCTCTGATTTGCTCCGCAGTGTTATCGCCGGTTATCGCCACAATCATAAAAACATTGAGCTGAAGGCGCAAAAAGGCGCAGAATTACACATTAACTCCAATGCCATCCGCCGCGTGTTTACTAACATTATCGATAATGCCCTGCGTTATGGCGAGCGGGTTATGATAACTGTATCCATTTCAGATAAAGAGGTTGAAATCGCTATCGATGATAATGGCCCCGGCATCCCGGTTAATAAACGTGAACTGGTGTTCAAACCATTCTATCGCCTCGACTCCTCCCGCCATTTAGAAAGCGGCAATACCGGCCTCGGGCTTTCTATTGCCAAGGATATAGTCACAGGCTATGGCGGCGATATAACGCTGGAAGACAGCCCGATTGGCGGGCTTAGGGTAGTGATTCGGTTGTTGGTTTAAGTTGCCAGACGGGGTTTCCTAACTCCGTCTGGATATTCATGTCTTATTAGGAACTGAATATGGGGAAGGGGTTACAAACCCCTTTCCGCTCAAGGAACTAAGAACTTTGGAATTTTAGAACATTAGAACTATAAATTTAAATTCTAAAGTTCTAAGTTTCTAAAGTTCTTTTATAACCCCTTGCCCTCCTTCTCCCAACCCTTTATACTCACGCAAACTTAACCATTAATAATTATACCACATGACCTTCCACTCCCCACAAAACGCCATCCTAAAAGACACCCTACTCACCAATGCCCGCATTATCGACCCGGAATCCGGCTTTGATGAAGTTGGATCGCTGAATCCGGCTTTGATGAAGTTGGATCGCTACTGATAAAAGACGGTAAAATCGCAGATTTTGGCGCTAATGTCACAGCAGAAAAAGCAGAAGTAATAGATTGCGGCGGGCATGTGCTTTGCCCAGGCCTCCTGGATATTCAGGTGCATTTCCGCATCCCTGGTCAGGAGCATAAGGAAGATATAATAACCGGCACTAAGTCTGCAGCAGCAGGTGGCGTTACCACCGCAGTGTGCATGGCCAACACCAAGCCTACCATCGACAATGTAAAAACAGTAAACGAACTGCACAGAACCATTGCCGAAAATGCATTCGTTAACGTGTTTACCTATGCCTCTATCACTGAAAGCTTAAAAGGCGAGACTTTGACTGACATGGCCGCACTAAAAGACGCCGGCGTAATTGGCTTTAGTGATGACGGACTGCCAGTGATGAACTCACTTACCATGCGCCGTGCTATGGAAAAAGCAACCGAGCTTGGCATTTTAATCGCCCAGCACGCAGAGGACTCAAACCTCTCCGATGGCGGCTGCATGAATGAAGGTGTTGTTTCAAAAAAACTGGGCCTAAAAGGTGTTCCTAATGCTTCTGAAGCAATTATCGTCGAGCGCGATTTGCTGCTGTTGGAACTAACTGGCGGCCATTACCATGTGCTGCATATTTCAACCCATCAGGCGATTGATGCCGTCCGCCGCGCTAAGCGTAAAGGCTTAAATGTTACTTGCGAAGCCGCCCCACATCATTTTGTGCTAACCGATGAGGCTGTAGAAAAATGGGATACGCTGGCAAAAATGAACCCGCCACTTCGCGCGCAAAAAGATGTGGAAGCCATAATCGAAGGCCTTCAGGATGGTACAATTGACGTAATCGCCACCGACCACGCACCGCATGATACCACTTCCAAATGCGTGCATATTTCTGAAGCTGCATTTGGTATTGTCGGCTTAGAGACTATGCTGCCATTATCCTTGCAGCTTTATCACAATGGTACACTAAGCCTTGCCAATGTGCTGGGTAAAATGACTTATAAAGCCGCTGACGTGATAAACAAACCACTTGGCCGCATCCAAAAAGACGCGGTTGCTGACCTCACTTTGATTGACCTGGATACCGAATGGGTAATCAAATCAGAGGAATTTAGCAGCAAATCCAAGAACTCCCCATTTGATGGCTATAAGGTAAAAGGCCGCGCTATCCGCACCATTGTGGGCGGGAAGACGGTGTTTGAGTTGTAGAATATTAAACAGAAGTAGTCATCCCCGACCGTAGCCCGAGTTAGCTGACACTCTTAGTCAGCTTTACGAGGCTTGGAGCGGAGATCTGTGCAATATTACAGCGAGATCCCCGCTCCAAGATTCGTTTCAAAACCCTTCGGGATTTTGACGAATCTAACGTCGGTCCTTATCGAACCTATAATCTAGATTTTTCTACGAAAGAGGGAATTCTTGATTCTTCTACTGCGTCTTCCTAGGCGGTACTACTCCACCATTTTTCTTTAGTAACTCTTCCAGCAGCTCATTAGTCCTTTGTGATTCCACAAGGATATCTGCTAAGGTTTTATCCATTTTTACCACTGTGTCGGTCACGGTTCTTCTGTCTGCACGTTCAGTAGTTTTATTTTCATCTAAAGTTACAGCCGCTAGCGCAAACCCACCAGCTGTTATTGATGCGGCAGTCATTACTGTTATAATCAATGATTTTTTAAACATAATTGCTCCTTTTTGGTAGTGTTTAGAATCCGAAAAGTGTAAGAAATACATATTATTAATTCATATACTAAAATTACAATGAAGCACAATCCTATTATTTGCGCCCTGGATACTAAAGACATTACCGCTGCGAAAAAATTATGCGCCCAGTTACAGCCGCATATCGGCATGATAAAACTTGGCCTTGAGTTTTTCACCAAAAATGGCCCTGATGGCATCCGTGCAGTAGCAAGCAGCGGAATACCAATATTCCTCGATTTAAAATTCCATGACATCCCAAACACGGTGGCGGAAGCCATACGTTCTGCCGTAAGCCTTGATGTGAGCATAATCACCATTCACACACTAGGCGGCCAGAACATGATGCAGGGCGCCATATGCGCCGCCAGAGATGAAGCAGAAAGACTTGGCAAGAAACGCCCTATAATTGTTGGGGTAACAGTGCTCACCAGTATGGATGAAGCTGACCTAAATGGCATTGGCGTTGATAGGAAACCAGCCCAGCAGGTAGAAGTTTTAGCAAAGCTGGCAAAGCAATCAGGTTTAGACGGAATAGTCTGCTCACCACATGAAATTGAACTGGTAAAAAAACTATGCGGGCAGGATTTTAAAACTATCGTGCCGGGCATAAGGCCAGCAGGTGGTGACAATGGCGACCAGAAACGCGTAATGACTCCAAAAGAGGCCGTAGATAAAGGTGCTGATTTTATTGTGGTTGGTAGACCGATAACTGTAAGTGATAATCCAGCCAAAGCTGCCCAAGAGATATTTAACTCGCTTTAATAGATATCCATTGCGGAACCAACTCCGGCTATAGCCCATCTTCCCGCTTCGACCATTCTTGTAAAAAAGCCAACGGCAGGTGGAGTATCCTCTGTCTCTGATTGTGTATTTTGACTTGCATCTGTCGATGATTCCGAATCTTCCAAAGAAAGCTTCTTTTTTATAGCCTTAATGGAGTAATCACCATCAAGCTTCGATGGAACCCTTATTTCTCTTGCGTTGAAGTCCAGTATAATATTAGGCTTGCCTTTTATCATTATCTTGTACTCGATACTATCAGCAATGTTGTTTTCCGGATCTACCATTGCTGTAACCTGCAAATCGAGCGATCCATTTATAAGCGACAGCTCTTCTATATGCTGCTCCGCAAGCACCAGCATAGCTGTATTTGCATGCTTTGTACCGGCAACCAAATTATCAAGTTTTTGCGCTTCCTGACCGAGAAACCTGAATGCTATTAAATGCAACCATTCCCATTTCTCACCATCATAGGCTTTTTGTTCCGCCTCAAAAGCAGTCACATTAGCACTTGCACCAGCAACCTTGTTTTGGCTATCCTTTCTTTTCTTGGCACGGAAGGATTCAATATTTTTATAAGAAAGCGTAATTACCTTAGATTCTTTCTTTACTAAAACGCCTGCATTCTTTGGCCTTGAAACAGCTTCATACCCTTCTTCATAAAGAGTAGTAGTTCGATGCATAGCAACCCTATTCAGCTTAGTACCACTTTCATTAAAAACGCTTCTATATCCACCGCTCTTAGGTGATGGAGTTCCAAATTCTACTATACGCTGAGATGCAGCAACACCTGCAACTGGTGATAATGGGGTGTTATTTTCATCAATTGCCGCCATTTTATTCGTTTTTTCATAAGGTCTGGAACGGCCATAATGATTGCCAGCATTCCGTGGCATTTCAACCATACAATCTATAACAAAATCTGCATCATCTATAGGATAATATGCCTCTGGCGCAAGGTTTGCAACACGACGCGAAACTCTACGTTCTTGTGAAAGCAATTCCCAACGGCTTCTTCTAGCCGTTTTTGTACCTCTTTCTATACTTCCCTCTTTAGCCACCTAATGTACCCTTTCTGCATCCAAACGATGTCTTGTTTTTTGGTACTTAAGCCGCAAAAAAGTTAATGTAAAGCTTATTCGTTAATTTGTTAATTATTTGTTAAGAAATGCCTATTGTTAATAGTCATTTCTTTTCATTAACTTAACTTATAGTAGGATTGTACGAAAACTTAGTTTTATTATTTTTAGTTTAGTAAATTCCACACTAGAGTCAAACTTATAAGTGAAAAATAAGTGCAACATTTTATGCAGTAATAACCATTAATGGAAAAACACTTTTTGTAATATAATTAACATGTGAAAAATAATTATAGTAACATAGAATAATTCTCGTATGTTCTTTTAAAATACGAATCTTTGGTGGGTTTGAAGTCTATGTTCATTTTAAATTTACAACTTAAAAACGATACTATTTTTCTGGGCGAGCTGACTTTATGTAGCGTGTTGCTAATGAACAATGCCAAATTCCCATGGGTTATCCTTGTGCCAAAACGCCTTGATGCGGTTGAAATTATAGACTTACCACAAGACGAAAGAACCATACTTATGGAAGAAATTTCGCAGGTTTCAAAGGTCATAAAAGAAACTTACTGGCCGGATAAAATAAACATTGCAGCACTCGGCAATATTGTACCGCAGCTACATGTTCATATTATTGCCCGCTTTAAAACTGATGATGTATGGCCAGACCCGGTTTGGGGCAAGGGTTCTAAGCCTTATAGTGAAAACGGAATTATCGAAACTACCGAAATTTTAAGAAGAGAGCTTAAAAAAATTGATAGTTTCCATACGGTAGCTAATGAACCATAAGTTCAGCTATAGGTAGTTCAACTTCAAACCAGAACGTAGAGCCCTTACCAAGCTCACTTACTACCCCTATTCTCCCTCGCATAAGTTCTACCAGAGTTTTACAAATAGATAAACCGAGACCCGTCCCGCCATATTTTCGGGTTGAAGAACTATCCACTTGCGTAAATTTTTCAAAGATAAATTCTTGTTTATCCTTAGCTATACCAATACCGGTATCCTCTACTGAAAAGTTTAATGTGGTCTGGCTTCCATTTGCTTCAATCTGCTTAACACTTACCGTAACAGAGCCATTAGAAGTAAATTTAATAGCATTACTGGTAAGATTCAGGATAATTTGCCTGAGCCTTACCGGGTCAACAATTACGCAATTTGGAATGTTACTATCATAATTAATTGTAAGTTTAATATTCTTCTCAATTGCAGTTTTTTCCTGAATCTGCACTACTTCTTCTGCGATATCACGCAGTATAGTTGGCACTGAGTTTAGCTTTAACTCACCTATTTCAATTTTTGAAAAATCCAGAATATCACTAATCAAATCAAGCATCATATTGCCTGAATTATAAATAGCATTAGCGTATCGTTCCTGCTTTTGGTTAAGCTCAGTGGTTAGTAGTAATTCAGTCATACCCAGAACACTATTCATAGGGGTACGCAGTTCGTGGCTCATATTAGCGAGAAATTCGTTTTTGGCCTTGGTGGCGCTTTGCAAGCGTATATTAGCTTCTTTTAGCTCTTCGTTCTGCGAATGGAGCTGCTTTAACAACTCTACCTTCTCAATTGCATTATGTACTGACTTTTGCAAAATTTCTGCTGTAATTGCATCCTTAGGAAGATAATCCTGCGCCCCTGCTTTCATGGCATTTACCGCAACCATTGTATCACCCTGGCCAGTTAGCATCACCACTGCAATAAAAGGATATTTAGAACGGATGCTTTTTAATATCTCAACACCGCTTTGCCCAGGCATTGAATAATCAAGCAATACACATGACGGATGCTCTGCCTGCAGATATCTCATCCCTTCTTCACCATTGGTTGCTTCAGATATATTATAATTGGTATTCGCATTCTTCATGAGCGAACGCCGATATAACAACCTGTCATCTTCACTATCATCAATTACAAATATATTTACAGGCTCAGTCATTTTTGCACCCCTTTGGCAATAACGCTATCTCAAACCAATATTCTTTTAACTGTTTTATTGCACAAATAAGCCCATCAAAATCAACTGGTTTTTGTATATACGTATTAGCCCCAAGTTCATAACAAGCTTTAACATCACGCTCATCATCAGAAGTTGTTAATATTACAACCGGAATTTTCTTCAAATTTCTATGCTGTTTTATAATCTCTAATGTCATGCGGCCATCAAGACCTGGCATATTTAAATCTAGCAATATAAGCCCAGGCTTACAATTTCCTTCATTTTTAAGGTATTCTAAAGCTTTATCCCCTGATACTGCATGCTCTATAGGGTTTAGCAGGTTTGCCTTTGTAAACGCCCTTCTTGTAGCATCAAAATCATCTTCGCTATCCTCAACAATTAAAATTGGTTGTGATTTATGTATTTGAGCCATTGTTTTGTCCCCCTAATGTAAAATAAAAAACCGATCCCTTATTAACTTCTGATTCAAGCCATATCTTACCGCCATGACGCTCGATAATTTTCTTCACAAATGTCAAACCAACACCAGTACCATCTTCTTTACTGGAAGTTTGCAGGCGTTTAAATATCCTGAATATTTCTTCATAAAACTCAGACGCAATGCCACGCCCTTCATCTTTTACATAGCAAACATCTTTTACTGCCTGACCATCGCTTGATTCAAATTTATCGATAAAGCCTATTTCAATCAGTTTGTTTTCCTTATCATTATATTTTATGGCATTAGTAATAAGGTTCCGTAAGACCTCAGCAATACGGGGTTTATCACAAACAATCGTAGGTAGTGCTTTAGGAACAATAATTTTAGCATTATGATCTGATAGGAATACATCTAATGTGCTTTCAATATCAGCTACAATTTCATTTAAATCGCTAGGTTGTATTGCTAGATCCTGTCTGCCTAATCTTGAGAAATATAGCAGGTCATTTACCAGTCTTTCCATGCGCTGGCTAAGATACACAAGCCTGTTAAGCCTGCTTACGCTGTCTTCATCCAGTTTATCCTGGTTATCTTCCAGTAAAAACCTTGAGTGGTTATGTATACCGCGGAGCGGTTCTTTCAAATCATGAGATGCTATATAAGCAAAATCATCCAGTTCTTTATTACTGCGCTCTAAGTCTTTAGTATAAAGTTGCAGCGCCTCTTCTACCTGTTTGCGCCTTGTTATATCACTAATAGTCCCTACAAATTCACGCAAAGTTCCATCTTCTTTCCATATAGGTACTGCCTTTGCATAAATATAACGGTATTTACCACTGTTCTCACGTATTCGGTACTCAACATCAAAACCTTTTCCTTTAGTACTAGATTCTTTCCATGCCGCCTCCGCACGTTCTTTATCCTCAGGATGCACAACTTTTAGCCAACCCCATGGTAGGATTTCCTTGCCTGGCTGCCCGGTGACCTCTTCCCACCATTTTTCTAAGGATTCCATCTGCCCTGATTCGCCCGGCTCCCATGTCCATACCACTTGTGAGCTGGCCTCAACCAATGCTTTATAACGCTCCATATTTTGCTGCAGGGCAACCATCACTTTCCCTAGTTTCCCTATTTCATCCTGCCGCTTAGCAATTTCAGAAGAAAAAGGTGCTGGCTTCCCTTTAGTCACATCAATCAAGGCATCCACAATCCTATTAACAGGATGCAGAACGCGGAAAATAATTACCCAGAAGCTATAAAAGCAAAGCAATAAAGAAATTGCTAGTATTACCAGATTGGTAATCATTGCATTCTTTGCTTTCTCCTCAAGTCCTGCAACATAATCCCTTGTCTGTTTTACCGCAGAATCTTTCAAAGTATAAAGGGAGTCAGTTGCCTGGTTTGATATTTCAAGCCACAGATCAACGCCAATCGGATATGGTAATGGCACCTTAACTCCCGGTATATAAAATATATCCCTTACCATTTCATAAAGTGTTGTATAATGGCTTTCTGCGTCTTTAATGTTTGCTTCAATTTGTTCGCTAATACCACTTTGCTGTCCTAAAGAGTGAATCCTGCTCCAGCTCATTTCTACAGAACCGCGCCACCTCAACAGATTTCCTTGTTCTTCTACAGTAGGCCGCGCATTCTCTACTATCATACGACCGATTAATGAACGTTCGCGGCCAGTATAATCAATCACAATACTTAAGAAATTTTTAAAGCGCATGTGCACACTGACATTGGGGTCAATGTCGCTAAAATTCCTAATAAAGCGCACCCACATAGTCTGCATTTGCAGCACTAAATTAGTCACCTGCCTGAACCATAGTTCAAATAATTTGCGGTCCCTTTTTTCCTTTGGCAGCAGCATTTGCGCGTCTACCCGATCCCGCAATTCTATTAGTTTTGCAAATTCTGCTTCAGTAGCTGCAATTGACGGAGCAAGGCCTGGAAAGTTATATTCTTTTAATGATTCTATAACAGATTGTAATATCTGGTCTGCATCTTCACGTTCTTCTACTAATTTTGGCCAGTAATTATCGATTTCTTCTTTATCAGGCGTGTACATAATGAAATAATTCTTATCACGCAGCACAGCACATTTCTCCACTGCTTCAAACAGCATATCACTAGTAAAAGTAGCTTTATGCAGCGCGTGTATCTTGAGTAATTTTTCCCATTCTGTATATGCCGACCTTGTAGAAAGGCCTACTATAAATAATGTTAATAAGCTTATAGTTAATAACAATACTGTACGTATAGATAGCGGTTTTAAGCTCATAATTACCGCCCTCCATGTTTAATAGTAACAAGTTTTAATAACCTGTCTTGTACTGTTAAATTAACTTTTTTTACCGCATCAATATTCATTTCAACAACTATGCGGTTGTCTTTTTTGTTAAATTCAATCATACCACCTGAATTGATAAAACCCTCAAAATCACTTACTGTTAAAACAGGTTTATCCTGCAGGAATTCCAGCAAGGAAGGCCATCTTTTTGCTTCTTCAGAATTAACAAATACCACATGGCAATCAGCAGACTCAGGTAATGAATTTATTTTCCTGATTACAATTACTCTCTTGTTAACGCTCCTGCCTCCCATAGGATCCAGATATCCACCAAACGGATCATTGCCAAAAATACAAACTACACTGTTAGATTGAGAATCTGAACCTGGCCAATTGGTATATTTCAGGAAATTATAAAGAAGCCCTGACTTGATTTCTTGCTCATATAACCGAAGTGGTTCTTTTGCCGGCGCATTTAGCGGAAGGGTTAGGCATAGCAATATACAGAAAAAAATACAGAACAATCGCATTGTATAACCTTGTTTATCTGCAAAGGCTAAAATCGCCATATAATATTACCATAAATACTGCGGTTGATTTGGGTAGCAAAGCTATGTGGGTCAATCGGAGAAGTGAATTCCTGATGCGTATTATCAAATAAATTTTGGCCAACCAGGTTAAACTCCAGACCTTCTTTTATGCGCCAGCCCAGCCGCATATCAACACGCACATAACTATCTATATTATAGTCAGCAAGCTCACTTACGTAATAAACTGTGGTGTCCCATGCGAGATTTCTTGTAATGTCCCATAATGCCCGCACATTAAACTGGTTTTCTGGTGATTGCCTTTCAATTTCTTCTGAAGAAGTAATACTTGGTCCATGCACATACATATCTAATAAACTATATGCCGCAGAAAATTTTAGAGTATTAGAAGCTTGCCAATTTACTACCGCTTCCGCCCCATAAACCTCTGCCTTTGCATTATTCATGGGCTTCAAGCCTATAATGAAGCGCGGTGGCGGAAACGCTAACCCTTGGGAAACATAAGTCACCAGTTTGCTGTAATCATTGTAAAATGTTGCAACATCCAGGGATATATCCCGGGTCAGCTGATTGCGGTAACCAAGCTCATAGGCTGTAAGCTCCTCACTTTCCAAATCATGGTTTGCCTGCGTATCAATTGTAAGGAGGCTGGCACCAACTGCACCCGCCGCCTGGATCGCGTTTAAATCACTCTCGAGCCGGCTCGGGGTACGCACAGCATGTGATACCGATGCCCATGCCATTTGCCTGTTATTGATATGCCATTGCAGCTTTGCGCTTGGCTGCACTTCCACACCGGTATAGCTATTATGCTCAAATTTTGAACCAAGGGTTAAGAACCATTTTTCCGGTACAATAGTTATTTTATCCTGGATAAACCCGCTTAATGTTTTATCCGTTCGCGAAGAATTAGGGAATGTAATAATCGAGCCGAGTGTCTCAGTCAGCTGATCGTTACTAACCCTCCATTTTCCGCCTATAGTAAATTTATTGCGGTTCCAATCAGGTAGTTCATATTGAATATCAAAATCATAAGTTGCCCTGTCACCTTTAAGCAAGGCCTGGTTCCTTGATGTATAATCAAAATAATTAATTACTGTTATCTTGGAATCATCTGATAGTGCCTTGCTCCAGCGGCCGGTAATATTACCACCACGTGCAAGTATATTTTCCTGCTGTACCTGAGAAAAAGGGAAGTAAGTAAGCGTAACATTGCGCCATTGGCTGGCCTGGCTATTATAAGCATCTCCCTGCAGTGTAAATGTAGTTCTATCCTCATCATTTTCCCAATCCGCGCGGAAACCACCACGGTATGACCGCCAGTCATCATTAGCATCTGCGCCGTTTAATAATTGCTGCTCGCTGTTATAAAATGATTTAGCATACATGCGGTAATGGCTATTATCGCCAAGCTTACCGCCATGCCTTGCCGTTGCCATTGCATTTACCTGATTACCTGCAGTTATGCTTACTAAATTGCCGGTAGTATCCGACGCCTCTTTTGTGATTATATTAATCACCCCATTTACTGCATTAGCACCCCAGAGCGCTGCCCCAGGGCCGCGTATAACTTCAATTCTCTCAATATCCTCTAGCGGGGTATCCTGAACATCCCAATAAACACCAGAGAATAATGGGTCATATACTTCCCTGCCATCAATTAGCACCAATAATTTATTTGTCAGGGCACCGTTAAATCCACGCACACTAATTGCCCAGCCACTGGTATTTATCCGTGCAACATTCACACCAGGCACCATACGCAAGGCTTCCGGAATTGAGGTAGCGCCTGAACGGTGTATGTCTTCATTGGTTAAAACATAAACAGCAGCAGGGGAATCTATAAGTCTTTCATCTGACTTAGAAACTGACATTACTTTCGCGTTAAACAGTTGCTCTGGAGACAGTTCAAAACTTGCCGCTGTATCTGCGGCATATAATTTATAAGGCATAAAAATACCGATTATAACTAGTAAGAACTTGCACTTCTGGAATACATACATTGCATTACCCTAGTATTTTAGTCATCTATCTCCTAGATAGAATACAAATTCAGGTTTTGCAACCTTTTTATATATGCAAGTATAGATAGAGTGCCTTAATTTTTTAATAGGTGCTGGGTGGATCGCTAGCAGGGAAACTTGCTTTTACCATTTCATCAATATCCTTTTCTGAGAGGTCTTCCCTATCTGCTATTCCTTGTGCTTTTTGCAAATGGGTATATTCGCGTACTATTTGATAGACAACATATCCCATTCCCATGAGAAGTAATGCTTTAAAAATATTTTGTGTAGATAAGTTATACATACATAAATACCCCTCTTAATATTTTATAAACTTAAACAAGGACGTATAAATTTTCTGTATGGATTATAGATCTATAGAAATAACTTTTACAAAGAGCGATTGGATGCCCACTGGCAAATGCGCTTATTTATATGGAAAAGCGCAGGGTTTAATGAAATTGAGATAAGTGCAGCAGCCAGAATTAAATCGACTCCTTCTTTTGGCAAAAGATTATGAGACAATCCTAAGTTAGCCAGGATAAAGGAGAACTCTCCAATTTGACCCAAACCTGCAGCAACCATCATAGCAACCCGGAATGGGTAACGGTAAAGCAAAACTATAACACTAGCCGCAATTGATTTACCAACTATTATAATAGCAACAAGTATAAACAGCTCTACCGGCTTCTGGAATACAATGTCGGGGTTAAACAGCATTCCCACCGAAACAAAGAACAAAACTGCAAATGCATCTTGCAAAGGTAACGCCTTCTCCGCCACCTCTTTGGAAAGATTAGACTCTTTTATCATCATCCCTGCAAGGAACGCTCCCAGCGCAAAAGATACCCCAAATACTTTTGTTGCAATATAGGCAACACCCATAGCAGCCGCGAATACTGCAAGGGTAAACAACTCACGTGACTTAGTATTAGCCACAAGTTTAAGCAGCCACGGCAGGAACCTTTTTCCTACCATCATCATGCATGCAACAAATACAATAATCTTACCCATAGCCATAAAAAGATTACTGACCAAATTAGAATCTGCAAAACCAGAATTTGATTTTAAGCCGTCCAAAGCCGGTATAAGTACAATTACCAACACCATTACTATGTCTTCAACTACAAGCCATCCTATAACGACATTACTATTGGCAGATTTTAATAGGTTATTATCTTCCAAAGCCCGTAATAAAACCACAGTACTTGCAACAGAGAGTGCTAATCCCAATATTAGGCCGCTTTCTAACGGCCATCCCCAGTAACTGGCAGCAGCAACACCCATAGCCGTCGCAACGGCAATCTGAACAATTGCGCCTGTAATGGCAATCCCCTTTACTTCGAGCAGGTCTTTTATAGAAAAATGGAGTCCCACCCCGAACATTAGGAACATTATTCCTATTTCAGATAATTCTTCAGCTATTTTTGCATCCGCCACCACTCCAGGTGTATAAGGGCCAATAAACATACCTGCAATTAGATAGCCAACAATTGGAGAGAATCTAAGTTTAGCCGCAATAATCCCACACACAAAAGCAACGGTAAACCCCAGGGTAATAGTAGAAATCAGAGGTAATTCGTTGCTTATAACCATATTTATATGCTTCTACATGCTTGGATTATAATGTGAATAATAACACTGTATTCTTAACATTATATTAACAGTACGAAAAGAAATGCCAAGTAGAATTAAAATTTTCTTAGATTGTGTAAATAGTCTTACCACAACTTCAATTCTCACTACCACCAAATATTCTGTGATTTTATAAAGATTGGTACCCATGTGGTACCTTTGGTGGACCATGTAGGATTTGAACCTACGACAACACGATTAAGAGTCGCGTGCTCTACCAACTGAGCTAATGGTCCACAAGGACAGGTATTTCAATATCTAAGGCATATTTACTTGTGCCCTAATTTTCTTACAACAAGTAACTTTCCATTTGCTTATAGTATAAGCGAACTAAAATTAAGAGTCGCGTGCTCTACCAACTGAGCTAATGGCCCGCTAAAGGAAGCGCTGATAACATAGCAAATACTTATGCAAGTTCAAGTTACTTATCGAAATTAACATCCCCATACAGGCTGCTATTTAACAGCAGGCCAAACCCGATCATAACTGTCATCATAATTGTTCCGCCTGATGATAGAAGCGGCAGAGGAACGCCCACAATCGGGATAAGACCCATTACCATAGCAATATTAATAAATACGTGGAAAAACATAATACTGGTAACGCCAATAGCCATCAGGCGTGCGAAAGTACTTTTTGCATTAGTGGCTATAAGTATTCCATATCCTATAAGAATGCAGTAAAGTGCTATAATAGTAACGCCACCGATAAACCCAAATTCTTCTGTAAACATTGTAAAGATAAAGTCTGTCTGCTTTTCTGGTAAGAAGCTAAGCTGACTTTGCGTACCTTTCATAAAGCCTTTACCCATGAAACCGCCAGAACCAATAGCAATCTTTGACTGTATCAGGTTATAGCCTGTGCCCATCGGGTCACTTTCTGGATCTAGAAACGTTATCACCCTGTTTTTCTGGTAATCATGCATTCTACTCCATGCTAGTGGCAGTGTTACAATACCTAGTACTCCTACTACAACAAACTTCCATATCTTTACACCAGCTGCAAAAAATACTGCACCTCCTACCATCAAAAGTATCATGGCAGTACCCAAATCAGGCTGTTTCATAACTAAAGCCACAGGAAACAAGACCATAATAAGCGGGATGATAAGATATGTTACCCTGCCTATATTCGCAGCACTTACTGTATGGAAATAATGGGCTAAGGCAAAAACTACTGACAACTTCATCAACTCCGAAGGCTGCACATTAAGCGCCCCGATACGAAGCCAGCGTGTCGCTCCCATCGCTGTTGCGCCCCATAATTCAGTAAAGATAAGCGCAACTAACACTAAACTATAAATAAAATAGGCACTCTTGAACCAGACCCTTATATCAACCATAGCGATAAAGAGCATTATCGGGAAAAATACCATGAAACGGATCATCTGTTTGGAAGCCCAAGGGTTCAGATTACCATCTGCAGCCGAATACAATATCACAAAACCAATACAGGCAACTGTGGTCATTATCATAATTAATGACCAGTTCATCTCCCGCAGTTTTTCGTTTATCGACAGTCTTTTCATAACTACCTATGCATCATCTAACATTTGAATCTGTTCCATTACATCTCTCCCAACAGGCGCAGCAGCTTTTGATCCGCCACCACCATGCTCAATTAATACTGATATAGCATATTTAGGATGCTCTACTGGACCATACCCCACAAATAAAGCATGATTCTGAGTTTTGTGCTTTTCTTCATCGGTTAATTGGTCCATAACCTCTTTTAAGCCTTTTTTCGAAATAACCTGAGACGTACCTGTTTTACCGCACATAGAATATTTATCGCCCGGTATTTTACTACCAAATGCCGTTCCTCCCTGCACATTTACAACGCGACGCATACCTTCACGCACTATAGCAAGATGATCTTCAGGAATATTATATTTCTCAAACTCCGGTGCTGGTTCATCATCAGGACGTTTAATAAAATTAGGCACTACCATTTTACCCGTAGCAACACGCGCAGTCATCATTACTAATTGTAGCGGTGTAGCAAGTACGTACCCTTGCCCAATCCCAACATTAAGTGTATCACCAGCTTGCCATTCCTCACGGTATCTCTTTTTCTTCCATGCCGAATCAGGAATAAGCCCAGGCTTTTCACCTATCAGCCCCAATTCCTTTAATCCGATCTCTTTACCAAGGCCAAACCTACGAGCCATTTCTGCAATACTCTCTACTCCAATTCTTTTTGAAGTATGGAAGAAATATGCGTTGCATGAATGCATAATCGCTTCAGTCATATTTACATTACCATGACCGCCATCCTTCCAGCAATGAAAACGGGTTCTGCCCAAATCCACATAACCCGGGCAGAATATCTTATTATCGGGGTTAACCCCTTCTTTTAAAGCCGCCAAAGCCACTGGCAGCTTAAATGTTGAGCCGGGAGGATATTGGTTGCAAATTGCTTTATTGATAAGTGGCTTTTTATCATCCTGGTTAAGCTTCTTCCAATAAGCTGGATCTACACCATAGGTAAATTCATTTGGATCAAACCCCGGGGTTGATACAAAGGAAACTACATCGCCATTAGTTACATCCATAACAACTACACAACCAACCAACCCTTCCATGCGCTTGCCGACAAATTCCTGCAATCTTCTATCCATAGTCAGGTTTACATCTTTTCCTGCCACACCTTTTTCACGTGAAAGCTCCCTTATCGCAAGACCGTGGGCATTCACCTCCATCCTTCTAACACCAGCCTGCCCGCCTAAGTCACTTTGCTTTGCGCGCTCAATCCCATCCCGGCCGATTTTAAAATCAGGGTTATTAAGTAGTGGGTTAGTAGCTATTTCCTTTTCTGATACCGGGCCCATATAACCAATTAAATGTGAAGAAACCTCACCTGTGGGGAAATAACGTATTTGCCCAACATCAATTGATACTCCCGGTAAATCTGGCGCATTTACTTCGATTCTGGCAAGTTCATCCCAGGTTAAATGCTCATATATAGGAAACGGGTTTCTTGTGTTGTGGTTCTTGAGTTTTTTTATCATCCGCTCATAGCCGGCTTCGTCAAATTTTAAGACATCCGCCAGTTTTTTTAAAACAGTTTTACTATCTGTAGTACTAGGGTCAAAAATTGCCCGGTAATAATTAGTATTACCAGCCAGAAGCATGTTATTCCTATCAAGAATCTGACCGCGCAGCGGTGGAATTAAAAATAACTTAACACGGTTGCTTTCTGAAGAAATTTGAAATTCTTTAGATTTTATAATTTGTAGGTAATAAAGCCTGGCAACCAGAGTAAGCATCAAAGATGCCTTGAGCCCCCCCAAGACAAATATACGCCTGCTAAATACTTTATCCTGTCTATTTTTATTAAGCATGTGAACTATTTCTTGGTAAAATTACACCTATCAAATTAAACACCGAATGGAAAAACGGATATAGCAACACTGTTAATAAAAATTGCATGCATGCTGCATTAATCCCTAAAGCCGAGTCATAAACAAATGAGAATACCAGCCACTTAAATATTATAACTAAAGCAGCAAATACACAAAATCCCTGCCAGACAAAAACAAATGATCTTCTTAAGAAATCTGTTCTATATACTACCAAACCACGGAGTATAAGGTAAGATAATGCATTAACGCCCAGAGGTTCGCCAGATATTATATCTTTTAACAAACCTAAAGAAAAAACAAACCAGGTTGGAACTACTTGTGGCTTCTGCAAGCTAAAATAAAAAATTAACATCACATCAATTGCGGGAAAAAAACTATCCAGACCAAAAAACCTGGTTTGTATATATCCTAGGAAAATAAACAATATTGCTAGTATTTTCGGGATAAATAATTTTAACCTGTAGGTAATTGGCATAAATTACCTCGGATATTCAATTATGCTCAAATGATCAAGACGGTGCCACTTCACAAATGGGCTAACTTTAAATGCACCACCACCTGCAGAATAGGCAACCCCCACCTGTAACCCAGGAGGGAACATCTCACCATCACCAGATGTAACAAGAACTTCACCTTTGGTCATTTTCGTATCATTTGGTAAATAAACAAGATCAGGGCTTTCATTGTTATTACCTGACATAATACTGCGTTCACGCGATTTGTTACTTATTACCGGAATATTTGAGTTGATATCAGTTAAGAGAAGAACGCGTGAGCTTCTTTCTCCCACCTCAATAATGCGTCCCACCAGGCCATCAGCATTAACTACCGCCTGTCCCTTTTTAATATTATCTTTTTTTCCGGCATTGATCAGGATTGAACGCAAGAACGGGCTGCTTGTATCACCCACAACCTGCGCAGAAACGAATTTATAAGGAGAATCTTTTACGTAATTAAGTAATTTACGCAATCCTTCATTTTCATAAGCAACAGTAGAAATACTAATTAACTGCTTACGCAAAGCTTTGTTTTCTTCCATAAGCTTTGCATTTTTCTCACGAGCAAAGAAATAACCTTTTACAGAGTCATCCAACTCCCCTACAAATTTAACTGGCCTTGAGACAAAATTAATAATTGGCAAAGATGTATCTACCACTTTTTCTCTTAACTTATTAGAAAACTGGCTTTCATCCCTACTAATTAAAACTCCCATGATAGCCGCCACCAACAAGACGCTAAGCAGAATCCGCCTCAAGATTAATCGAAGCGGCCTTGATATATGAATTATTCTGGCTTTTGACTCATGAGAGTTACTTATCATGGCGAAAACGAACCTTAGAAATTTGACAACTTAACTAGTTACCATCAGCTAATAGTATTTTATAAATTTAATTCCTACTAGGAGTTTTTGTCTTTTTTAAATTTTAGCGTATTAAATACGTGAATTTAAAAAAGACAGAAACGACGACGTAGGAATGAATTTAGGAAATACTTAACTAATCTTGCTTAAACAATATATGGTGCTTAAGCTGCTTATAATTCTCCAGCGCCTTACCAGTACCCAGTACAACACAAGATAGCGGATCATCCGCAACAAACACTGGAAGCCCTGTAGCATCACGGATTACTGAATCAAGGTTATGCAAGAGA
This sequence comes from Rickettsiaceae bacterium, assembly GCA_021323415.1. Lineage (GTDB taxonomy): Bacteria > Pseudomonadota > Alphaproteobacteria > Rickettsiales > UBA6187 > JAJONM01. The sequence continues at coordinate 10,132 of JAJONM010000011.1, read as the reverse complement.
GCACCACCACCAGAGAGCACAATACCTTTATCCACTATATCAGAAGAAAGTTCAGGCGGAGTGCATTCCAAAGCAATTTTTATCGCTTCAACTATCTGGCTAACTGGCTCCATCAGGCTTTCTGCAATCTGGCTTTCAGTTAGAACGATTTCTTTTGGCACACCATTTACTAAGTCACGGCCTTTAATTTCCATAACTTTGCCTTCACCTTCATCAGGGATACGTGCAGAACCGATAGTTTTCTTAATTTTCTCAGCAGTAGATTCACCAATCAAGAGGTTATGGCAACGGCGGATGTAAGAAATGATAGACTCATCCATTAAGTCACCACCTACACGCACTGAACGGGCATAAACTATGCCACCGAGTGACAACACTGCAACCTCAGTAGTACCACCGCCGATATCAACAATCATCGAACCGGTTGGCTCAGTAACCGGCAAATCAGCACCAATTGCAGCAGCCATGGGCTCTTCAATCAGGTACACATCCCGCGCGCCAGCACTTTCTGCAGCATCCTGTATCGCCCTTCTTTCAACTGGCGTAGATCCAGAAGGTACACAGATAATAATCAGTGGGCCTGTTAACCACCTGCGGTTATGCACCTGGCGGATAAAGTGCTTTATCATTTCTTCAGCACCTTTGAAATCAGCGATAACACCATCACGAAGTGGGCGGATCGCTTCAATTCCTGCAGGGGTACGACCTAACATCATTTTTGCTTCGTTACCAAAAGCATAAGGCACTGAACGGCCTTTGTCTTTGAGCATTGCAACAACCGAAGGCTCATTAAGCACAACACCGCGCCCTTTTACATACACAAGTGTGTTCGCTGTACCCAAATCAATCGCCATATCGCAAGACATTGAGTTAAAAAAATTAAACGCCATCTTTTAAACCTTTATTACTTTGTTAAACGCCAGAATCTTTTATCGACTTTGTTTCTAAATTCTTTAATTTATTAACAGCCGCTACATAAGCCATCGCAGAAGCAACCAATGTATCGGTATCCCTGCTATTGCCGCTTATCACTTTACCATCTTTTTGTAAACGCACGGTTACTTCAGCCTGCGCGTCAGTTCCGCCAGTTACAGCATGCACCTGATACAGCTCCAGAACCGCATCATGTGGCACTAAATCCTTAACACCGTTAAAGATGGCATCAATAGGACCGTCGCCTGATGTTTTAATCCTTTTTACTCCGCCGTCAACCAAAAGTTCTATCTCTGCCTCTGGAGAACCTTTTGACCCACAAGTAACTTGAAGAGAAACAAAATCAACACCGCCACTACCTCTAATAACACTATTATCGATAAGTGCAATAATATCTTCATCATATACTTCTTTCTTTTTATCAGCCAGTTCTTTGAATTTGGCAAACGCCTCCTCAAAAGCATTATCACCAACTTCAAAACCTAACTCCTGCAACTTATTTTTAAATGCGTTGCGTCCTGATAATTTACCTAGCACCAATGTTGATTTCTGCGCCCCAACAGATTCAGGAGTCATGATTTCATAGGTCTGGGAATTTTTCAACATCCCATCTTGATGCACACCTGATTCATGCGCAAACGCATTAGCACCTACAATCGCCTTATTATTTTGCACCACAAAACCAGTGATTGTAGATACTAATTTTGATGCACGTGTAATTTGCGTTGTGTCGATATTGGTGGTAAACGGCAAAATGTCATTACGAGTTTTTATCGTCATGACTATCTCTTCTAGCGCTGCATTTCCTGCACGTTCGCCCAAGCCATTTATCGTGCATTCCACCTGACGCGCACCAGCGCCAACTGCTGCCAATGAATTAGCCACTGCCAATCCCAAGTCATTATGGCAGTGCACAGAAATAATCGCCTTATCAATATTTGGTACGCGGTTACGCACCATCTTTATTAATTCGGCATATTCAAATGGCGTGGTGTAACCAACTGTGTCAGGCAAGTTAATCGTACGTGCGCCGGCTTTAATAGCAGCCTCCACCGCACGGCATAGGAAATCATGCTCAGTACGTGTTGCATCTTCTGCCGACCACTCCACATCGCCACACAAATTACGTGCGAATGCAACCATCTCTGCAGTGCGCTCTATCACCTTATCCGGCTCCATCTGCAATTTATATTTCATATGGATTGGACTGGTAGAAATGAATGTGTGGATACGGCTATTTGCTGCTGGTTTTATTGCCTCAGCGGCAGCTTCAATATCCCCGCGCACAGTTCTAGCTAATGAACACACCGTTGCATTTTTTACTTTTTTAGCGATAGCATTTACCGCCGCAAAATCACCTTTAGAAGAAACGGCAAACCCCGCCTCGATTACATCCACACCCATTTTATCAAGCGTTTCTGCAATTAACAATTTTTCTTCCATGTTCATAGTAGCGCCCGGTGACTGTTCACCATCGCGCAATGTTGTATCGAATATTATTACTTTATCTTGTTCACTCATTTTTTTCTCCAGTGACGACTTCTTTTATTACATAAATTCCATTTAAAATATCCTGAAAACAACCCACTCCCGCAGGAGCCATAAATATTTTCTTATCATGATCTTATACTCTAATACCATTGCTTTATATGCTTTGCAAACACCTACTTCACCAAAACCAGCAACACCACACTCCCTGCCACCAGCACAATTCCAACCACTTCCATCCGCCCCAGTTTTTCTTTAAACAGATTATGTGACATAAAAATTGAAAGCAAAATTTCTATCTGGCTAAGCATTGAAACATAAGCCGCCTTGGTCAGACTAAAAGCTACAAACCAGCCCAGCGAACTTAATGAATTGCTAAGCCCCAGCATTGCCACATTTTTACCTTCCGAGGCAATTTCATATATTTTGCTGCGGTCCCGCCAGAACATATATGCCGCCAGCACTATCACCTGTATTACCTGCATAAAAAGCAGCGTAACCACAGCCCTTGTCAAAAATTCCCCTCCATCCAGCGCCAATATAGATTGGCGTATATAAGTACTGCACAAACCAAATAACACACCACAAGCAATACCTATCTGGGCAGATTTTGAAAATATCCTTTTTATCAGATTTTTCGGTTCAATATGCTGCTCCGCAACTGAAATCAGCGCAATGCCGACAAAGCCGATAACAATAGCAACAACCGCTAAACTACTGATAAACTCTCCAAACAAAGCTGCGGCAAATATCGCTACCATCAATGCTTCAATCTTGCTGTAGGTTATTCCAATCACAAAATTGCGCCTGCTAAATAACGCCAGGAAAAAAATCCGCCGATTGCCTGCGTCAAAGCCGCAATTAAAGCATAGACGATAAAATGCGCATTCAATGAGGGCAGTTTAAAGCCTGCCAATATCGCCATAAACAACCATAATACCGTAAATATTGTAGACGCCCCAAAGCGCGCCAGCATTATTGCCTGATCTGATATTGTATGGCGCAGGTGTTTCATCAGCCCACTTCGCAAAGTCTGGACACTAACCGCAGCCAATCCTACTATTACCCACAAATTTTCCATAATTAGTATGTATTAAAAAATAAAAAACCCCGCTGTAAGCGGGGTTTTTCTTGATTCCAGATTCTTATATTCCAGATTCTCCCGCTTACGCCGCCTCTTCCTTAACGAGTTTGTTCTTGGCAATCCAAGGCATGAGTTTACGGAGTTTAGCACCAACAGCTTCGATTGGGTGTTTAGCTTCTTTTTCACGGAAAGCTTCCAATTTATGCGCACCTTGTGCTGCACGGTCAGCAATGAATTCCTTAGTAAATTTGCCAGATTGGATATCTGCCAAAATTGCCTTCATTTCTTCTTTAGTTTTAGAAGTGATAACCCTTGGGCCACTTACGTAATCACCATACTCTGCAGTGTTAGAAATTGAGTAACGCATATTAGCCAAGCCACCTTCGTAAATCAGGTCAACGATAAGCTTAGTTTCGTGTAAGCATTCAAAATATGCCATTTCAGGTGGGTATCCAGCTTCAACCAGAGTTTCAAAACCAGCTTTAATCAATTCGCTGATACCACCGCAAAGAACAGCCTGCTCACCGAATAAGTCAGTTTCGCATTCATCCTTGAAAGTAGTTTCGATAACACCTGAGCGGCCACCACCAACACCAGAAGCCCATGCCAAAGCCAATTGCTTAGCTTTACCCGTAGCATCCTGTGCAACAGCGATTAAGCATGGCACACCGCCACCTTTTACATATTCACCACGCACTGTGTGACCAGGACCTTTTGGAGCAGTCATAAATACGTCCAAATCAGCCCTTGGCTTAATCAAACCAAAATGGATGTTAAGACCATGAGCAAATGCAAGTGCTGCACCTTGCTTTATGTTATCTTTTACTGATTCGTATAAATCCGCCTGGCTTTCATCTGGCACCAGGAACATAACAACATCAGCGCCTTTTACCGCCTCAGCAGGCTCTTTTACTTCAAAACCGGCAGCTTTAGCCTGAGCCACAAAACGAGAAGATGGGCGAAGTCCGACTACGACATCTTTCACACCGCTATCTTTCAGGTTCTGCGCGTGGGCATGACCCTGGCTACCATAACCTAAAATAGCGATTTTCTTATCTTTTATCAGACCTAAATCAGCGTCTTTATCGTAATATACATTCAAGCTCACGTGGGCGACTCCATTGTTGTTAAAGTTTAAAATATCAGCCACAAAGGCAATCCCTTTTATCAAAAAGGGGTTGATTATACGTGATTTTGCCATAAGTGCAAGTGTTTAGTTACCATCACGTTTACTTCCAACGCCAGGTTTATTAGTCAAAAATAGGCTTACAAAATCAATCGTGGAATCTATTTACCACGCGATTTTCCAGTAGCACCCAATTTTTCTGCTATTTTTAGTTCTTGTTCATTTAAAGTGACGTAAAAACTGTTATTGCTTTTATCCGGCTCAACTTTTTTTGATAAAGCAGGATTATTATAAGCTGTCACCCCATTTGCAAATAAAGCCGCAGAAACCTGATCGGCCTCAACCTGAGTTCTGTAATGCAAATGAGTTAGCTCAGTTGCACCTTTTTTGTGTTTTTCTGCACTTATTGCTACAGGCAAACCAACTCCAGCGGCCTGAACCTCAGCTAATTCTGTTTTATTCAAACTAAAGTAATATGAAGAATGCTTTTCTTTGCTAATCTCTTTGTCCAGCTTATCAACTCTCCTATTACCGCCATTTGCTGCTTTAATATTATGATTTTCAGATACATAATCTGCTACTTTATCAGCATCTCCCCTAGTTTTGAAATGTACTTGCACAAGGGATATATTTGCTTTTGATACTGTTGGCACTATCTTTATAGCAGTAGGTAATTTTGCTGCTTCATCAGTAAATTTACTTTTAGGCTGCGGCAAAGATGCGGCGTGTGATTTACTAGCTTGCGAAGCAACTGAAGAACTGGATGACGAAATATAACTCGTTCCTTGTGAATACTGCTGTACAGCATGTTGACTTGCTGCTTGTGTATAACCTGATGAAGATGGGTAAAAGTTACCCGGACTACTTGGGTATAGTGCAGGACTTGGTTGACCATATGCATTATTTTGCTGCGGATACTGGGCATATTGCATTTGTTGCTGCTGAGGAACAACTTGCCGTCCTAATTGCAGCCCTTTGCTATGTATAATTAGGTCGACAGACTGATACTTTTGCTGTTTTGCTCTAACATCATAAGATACATTTCTCGCACCTTGAGTAAGTGCCACTTCCGTTGGCGCAGCATATCCCTGCAGCGATTGGTTATCTACGTTAAAATCACCACCAATTAATAATTTGGAATTAGGGAAAGATTGAGCTAAAATAGCTTGTGCTGTGTTAATAATTTTCTGCTTGGATACCATTTCACCAAAAGAAAGCCATTTAGCATGTACATTTGCTACAACTATAGTTTCACCTGTGTGCTTATCCAGAAAAGCCGCAAATTGCACACGACCTTCTTGCTCACCTAATTCATTTTTTAAATAAGCTGCAAAATTGCTATTATAAAAATCTTTCGGATATTTAATTGTTTGCAACCTATTTGTATCATAAATAATCTGATTGGCAAAATTCTCCGAGCTAGTCCAGGTGTGCATATTTGCATCTGCAACCCAACCTTGTGGTAAGTTCTTTGCTAATTCTGTACAAAAATGGTTATATGCTGAATCAGTATTTTTAGGCACTTCCTGCAATAACCCTATACCCAAACTATTAGCAGTTATATTTTGTCCTATATGCTGAGCAATATCTCTTAAACGGTCTGTATGTTTTGTTGGATTTTTTGTTTCGTCAAAGTTAAAACCATTATTCGTAGTATTACTACTCGTTTCAGTCCCACGATAAGGCGCTCCAGCTATATTAAAAGAGAAGATACCATTGGCATGAAGTAAATTATGGTCGGATATTTTCAATTCTATAGCAGTTGGCATTTGCACCCCCTTCTTTAGTCTCATTTTTAGGATAGATTTTATCTTAAATGAGGCTATTTGTCCATTTTTTAAGATAAAAAAATGGTTAAATCACCAGGTTTTTCGACCTTAAATGGAAATTCAATTGCCATAAAATACTATTAGAACCCTTCTGGACCCCTTGCAATCGCCGTGATGCCAGTACGAGCATATTCAACTATGCCATAAGGCTTCATTGCATCAAGGAATTCATTGAGTTTAGAAGGGATATCAGTAATCTGGAAAACAAAGGTTTTATCGGTAGCATCTACTTCCTTAGCATCAAAGCTATCCGCCAGATGCAGCACTTCCGCACGTTTATCACCCACCGCTTTAACCTTAACCAATGCCAAAGCTTTTTCGACAAATGGGCCTTGAGCAGTAAGATCAGTAACTTTATGCACTGGAACGATTTTTTCAATTAATGTTACAATATGAGCCACTGTATGCTTTGGCGCTGAAGTAGTAATAGTTATACGCGAAAGCTTCTTTTCCTTATCCACTTCAGATACAGTCAGGCTATGGATATTATGCCCGCGCCCAGAAAAAAGCCCTACTACACGGCCCAAAACCCCGGCTTCGTTATCTACTAATACTGCCAGTACATGGCGTTCATTTTGTGTGTTTTCTGTCATTTTTATTCTTATATTAATTTTTATGCAGCGATTTTATTTTCAACTTTATTGTCGTTTAGGCTTTCAATCTGTTCGTTTACAGTTTTACGAAAAGACAACGGAGAATCTATATATTTGAAAGGTGCGCTAACACCACCAGTTCCATGTATAACAACCGTTCCAAAATCAAACATCCTACCAGACACGCTTTGATCAACCTTCAAACTCTCAACTTTAGGCAAATTCAATTCAACTGTCTTTCTGGAAACAAGTCCATGCTTGGCTATTATTCTTTTATTTGTAATTGCAAGTTCTGTTGAAATAGTCTCCACAAAGGCATTGCCAATTGAAATTAATCCGAAAATCACTAGTCCCACAATTAATCCAACAGTTCCCGCGCCCGGAGAGGAAAATCCCAAGTACAAGGCGATCGTTAATAACAAAACACCTTTTGCATATACAAACCAATGAATATTGGCTTTTTGTATTACAATTTCATTTGAAAGCAGATTATTGTCTACGTAAGACATACATCATCCCTAATTACACGCGCTGCCGCGCTATATCCTCATCCACCTTTATCTTGTCCTCAGGCCCCAGCTCAATTTCATAATGCGCCGCACCGCCTGGAATCATTGGGTAAACGTTTTCTGCCTTATCAACATGGATATCAAGGAAGCATGGCCCTTCAGTATCAAGCAGCTTGGCAATTGCATTATCAACATCCGCAGGTTCATCGCAGCGGATGCCAGTAAAACCAAAGGCTTTAGCCAGTTCCCTAAAATCAGGCAGCGCGTCCATATAGCTTTCAGAATGCCTATCACCGTGGAATAGTTCCTGCCACTGGCGAACCATGCCCATATAGCTGTTATTCATCAGGAAAACCTTAACTGGCAGGCGATACTGCACCGCAGTTGAAAGCTCCTGGATATTCATCATTATCGAGGCTTCCCCTGATACGCAAACAACAGTCGATTTTGGGTTAGCAATCTGCACGCCAATTGCCGCAGGCAGGCCATAGCCCATAGTCCCGAGGCCACCGGAGGTCATCCAGCGGTTTGGCTTATCGAATTTCAAATATTGCGCCGCCCACATCTGGTGCTGCCCCACGTCAGTTGTCACATAAGAATCACGCCCTTTAAGTGCTGCGTTTAAGCGGTCAAGCGCATATTGCGGTTTTATGGTTTTGCCCGCTTGCTTATAGCCAAAGCTATCCTTACCGCGCCACTCTTCGATTTGCTTCCACCATTTGGCAAGTGCATCCTTATCAGCAGTTAGTTTTTCCTTTTGCCAGATATCAATCATGCGGTCTAAAACCTGCGCTACATCACCAACGATCGGCACTTCCACCATAACGTTTTTGTTGATTGATGACGGGTCGATATCAACGTGGATTTTCTTAGATTCCCGCGAGAAAGCGTTTAGTCGGCCAGTGATACGGTCATCAAAACGCGCACCAATGTTAATCATCACATCGCATTTTGCCATGCACAGGTTAGCCTCGTATGAGCCATGCATCCCTAGCATCCCTACAAACTGCTCATCAGATGCAGGATAAGCACCCAGACCCATTAGCGTATTAGTAATAGGCGCACCCGTCATTTTAACGAATTTGGTCAAGAGTTCCGCCGCTTTTTTGCCCGAATTTACAACCCCACCACCAGTATAAAACATAGGGCGTTTGGCTTTAGAAATCATCTGAACGGCTTTTTCTATCGCCTTTTCATCACCTTTTTCCTGAACTTTATATGAAGGACGGGTAACGTTTTTTAAGTTTTGATAGGCAGCTTTCTCATTCTGTACGTTTTTAGGAATGTCGATAACCACAGGCCCAGGGCGGCCAGTAGTGGCAATCATTACCGCCTCTTTTACTGTTTTTTCAACATCAGCAACACCCTTCACCAGGTAGTTGTGTTTCGTGCATGGCCTTGTAATTCCAACAGTATCCGCCTCCTGGAACGCATCGCTACCAATCATTGCAACTGCAACCTGTCCGGTTATGCATAATACCGGGATGCTATCAAGATAAGCATCGGCAAGGCCCGTAACCGTATTAGTCGCCCCCGGCCCTGAAGTTACCAGAACAACGCCAATTTTCCCCGTAGACCGCGCATAGCCTTCCGCCGCATGCACAGCACCCTGCTCATGGCGCACAAGTATATGACGCAAATGGTTTTGCTTGAATAATTCGTCATATAAAGGCAACACTGCACCACCCGGATAACCAAAAATAGTATCAACCCCAAGGTCAACTAGTGACTTAATTACTATGGCTGCGCCGTTTAGTTCCATTTTATTTCCCCTTACTGTGGGCAGAATATTAGTGTTTGATTAGCGTTTCGTCAATAAAAACCTCCTAAAGCAGATAGCTATAAAGCTTTTTACAATTAAAACGAGAATGTGCAGCATCGCCCCCTCTCCCGTCGGGAGAGGGAACTCCCCTAGCCGTTATGCCTCCCCACAAATTCTACCACCACCTTCTCTGCACCTTCCCCCTCCAACACCACCGTATCCTTCATCTGATGCCTGAACCACGTAAACTGCCGCTTAATATAATGCCGCGTGTTCTTCTGCGCCTGGTCAATTGCCGCTTCTAAAGTCATATTTCCGTTTAAGTATGCTAGCAACTCCGGCACGCCATGTGCCTTCATAGCAGGTAGTTCCGGATTCAGGTTCAAATCCCCAAGAGCCATAATTTCCTGCAGCACTCCGGCTTCTATCATCTTCAAAAACCGCCCGTTGCAGTTATCATAAACCTGCTGCCTCGGCGGACTTAGGAAAAACTTTATGAAGTCTTCTTTTGGGTACAAAAGCCTGGCTGGTTGCTCCTGCCAATAGGCCAGAGACCTACCCGTTTGCTTTAAAACCTCATACGCACGGGATATTCTTTGGCTATCATTCTTCTCTAAACGCTCTGCCATACCTAAGTCTTCTTTTGCAAGGATTGTATGCATTGCATCAGCGCCTATTTCCTGCAGTAAACTACGGGTATTAGCCCTTATACTTTCATCAATATCAGGTATTTGGGGGATCCCTTCTGTCAGGGATTTTATATACATTCCGGTGCCGCCTACCAGTAGCGGAGTCTTCCTCGCTGCAC
>JAJONM010000079.1 GCA_021323415.1 Rickettsiaceae bacterium | reverse complement strand
ACATGGGGAACATGCCTCCTTAGGTGGTAAACCATCAAACATAAATACTAATAAGTTGTATACATTAACTAACGATTTGCAGTTACACTATTTCTCTTGACGTCCCCATCCCAAAAAGCTAATTTCAAGCAACATTTAATTAATTAAGGTTCTATGAATGCAAGATAGTACGGTAACAAGAGCATATTTAACAGACTCTATATACAAAAAATTAGGTTATTCACGCGCAGAATGCGCTGATTTAGTAGATGCAGTTTTGGAAGAAATGACCAAAGGCCTGATAAAGGACGAGGAAGTTAAAATTTCAGCTTTTGGCTCTTTCAAAGTAAAGCAAAAAAACCCACGTTTAGGACGCAATCCAAAAACTAAAGCTGAGGTGCCAATTTCCGCAAGGAAAGTGGTGAGCTTTTATGTGTCCAGCCTGCTGAAGGAACGTGTAAATAGTTAATCCACTTTCTTAACACTCAATCAATAAAGGTATTATGATGACTGAGAAATCCCCTACTGCACTCAAAACCATTGGCGAGGTAGCCGAAGATCTTGATGTTGCAACCCATGTATTACGTTTCTGGGAAAGTAAATTTCACCAGATAAAACCACAAAAACGTCGTGGTCGCCGTTACTATAGGCCAGATGATGTTATGGTAATTTCCCAGATAAAATCTTTGTTATACGGTCAGGGTTATACTATCCGTGGCGTACAGAAATATCTCGCCACTGAAGTAAAAATGAAAGCTGCTACCAACAAAAATACTGTTGAAGAAACTGCAGCTCCGGCACCGGCTCCTATACAAGCAGCCCCAGTAGTACAACCTTTAAACCCAACTCCAGCGCCGTTTGCATTGCAAATGCATAAAATGCCAGGCACTTATCCTTTTATGCCAGCACAATCACCATTTGCTTCAGCGCCAAGAATTGCACCAGTTGGATCACAAGCAGAACCTCAGGCAAAAAACTTTAACCCAGAGGAATTATCTGAGCTTAATCAGATTTACAACGGACTTGTTGGCTTACGCAAAAAAATAGAAGTAGCTGCGTAGGTTGTTAAGAACTAGGAATCTAGGAACTAAGAATTATTTAATTTTCTTAAGTTCCTAGTTCCAAAGTTCCTAATTCTTATTTCTACCCCTTAACAGTCATAGCAAGCGTGAGCACACTCACCTGCCCTGCTCCGGCCTTTAATAACGCATTAACACAAGCATTAATTGTCGAACCAGTAGTGATAACATCATCAACCAATATTACATTTTTACCAATTACCTTCGCTTTGTGCTTTGGATTTAACGCAAAGGCCCCTTTAACATTAACCGCCCTTTGGTTTAATGTTAGCCCCGCTTGTGGCTTGGTATTCTTCACACGTAACAACATATCGTTACATGCATCAATGCCGGCCTCCACACCAATAGAATTGGCCAGTAATGCCGATTGATTATAACGCCGGGAAAATAATCTTCTTTTATGCAGCGGGACAGGCACAACAACATCTGCATCTTTTAGGACTTCCTGCCCTACCCTTACCATCCATTTTGCAAAGCTGGAACTTGTATGTATCTGGTCGCCATATTTAAAGCGGGTTATTATAGAACTGCTACTGTCATCATATAAGAAAACCGCACGCGCTTTATAATATTTAGGCGCATCGCTAATGCATTTGCCGCAAAGCAATTCAGTATGGGTAGCCAGCTCAAATGGGACTCCACACTTATCACATTGTGGGCTGCTGATAAAATCAATAGCTTCCCAGCAACTATGGCACAAACCTCCCTTTTCTTGCACAAACTTACGGCACGCCATGCATTGTGGCGGAAATATTGTGTCTAAAGCACTTTTAAACAATGGTTTTATTGTTGTTATCATATGTTTATGTTATTGATAATTTTTTACTTTCTAACATAGAATCCCAATGAATAATGTACCACAAATTTTTAACCGTAAAAAAATTTTGCTCCATAGGCAGCGTGCAAGTCACAGTATTAAAAAACACAATTTTTTAATTAACGAAGTCTCCGGTCGTATACTAGAGCGGCTAGATGACATGTCGCGACAGTTCCCATCGGTTCTTACCATCAGCAATAGCTCTTATTTATCTGAACATTTAGTTAAAAAAATAGGCGTTAACTTACTGGTAAACCAGGATTTATCATTTGCTATGCTACAAAAGACCACCGGATTAAAGGTAGTCGCTGATGAAGAAACTATGCCATTTGCTAAAAGTTCATTTGATTTAATAATCAGCAATTTATCTCTCCACCTGACAAACGATTTACCCGGCGCATTAGTACAAATAAACCAGATACTAAAACCAGATGGCCTATTTATAGCAAGCCTTTATGGCTTAGAGACTTTAAATGAACTACGCCAGGTTATGGCAACTATTGAAACAGAAAAAACAGGTGGTATATCCCCTCGCATTTCTCCATTTGCGGACGTAAAAACCCTTGGCTCTTTAATTCAAAGAACAGGTTATGCATTACCTGTGGCCGATAGTGAAATCATTAAAGTTTCATATAGCAATGCATTAGAATTAATGCATGACTTACGCGGCATGGGGGAATCAAACGCACTTATAAAAACAGGCAGGCCTTTAACCCGCGAATTAATATCAGCAATTGATAGCACTTACAAACAACAGTTTAGTGATGGTGAAGGCGGAATTATTGCAACTTTTGAGATTATTAATATAACAGGACTTGCAGCTAATAGTAATAAATGACATTATGCTAAAATACTAACAATGGAGTATTAACTTTGGTCGGCCGTTTCCTAGATGATGAAGAGTTTGTAAAGGAAGCTAAAGGCTTTTCCAGAAGAGATTACGGTGTTCCACTTTGGCATATTGCCGCTGCATTTATCGCCGCATTTTGTCTTATCACAGTTTCACTATCTGCCATAAATGCACAAGATATCTGGCTACTTTCACTACTGACATTTCTTATCCTTGGCAGCCTTCTTGCAGTAGTATGTTCATTCATACTTAAAAATCGCAACATTATTATGGCATCTGAATTTCAGAATGCCATTTTTGCAGGCGCCGCAAAATTAGTAACTGAATTTTGTATCATAATCAGAAACGATGGGAAAATAGTATATGTCGACCAAGCCTACAGCAACAGGCTGTTTGGCAATAGCAAGCAAGATGCAAGCGTAGAGACTTTAGCAAAACGAGGCATACTAAACAAAAAGGAAAAAGATAAACTTCTTAGCGCCCTTACCGAAGGTAAAAGCCAAACTATCAATTTCAGCTTTCCTAACTCCCCTAATGAAGAATTACCACTGGCATTCTCTATAGAACCTATAGGAGTTTATAGTAAGAACGAAAACAGCAATAAATTAAGGCTTGCCGTACGCCCAATTGATCGGCCATCCGGTTATTTTCTACTTAAAGCACCACGTGAAGAGAAGGTTGAGGTAGAGGATCAGAAGGACATCTACTTAAAGAAATTCTCGATTGGCAGCTACCTACTAAAAACCAATGGCGAATTTAAAGAAGTTAATTCAGTACTTGAAGCTAACCTTGGCTATGGCGACGCTGAAATTATCGGTTTAGGAATTACCTTTAAAGACCTGTTTTACGAAGAAGAAACAGCAAAGAAATTATCTGATTCATCTGAATGCTGGCAAGCTGTATTACCGCTACGCAATAAAGAAAACATGATAGTTAGCTGCTTGATTGATCACCGCGTGAACAAAGACAAGAACGGAAAAATACTTCAAAGATATGGCCTTATCTTGCCATTCTCATCAATAAAATCAGGTGAGCTAGATACCAGCAATGGAACTGATTTAATTACTTACTCACCAATTGCAACAGCCACTTTAGATACCAAAGGTAATGTGCAACGCAGCAACAAAGCCTTCCGCATCCTTTCCAATAAAGAAGATAATTCCGAAAGAAGCTGGAACTTACTTGATATAATAAGCCCAGAAGAACGTCCAATTGCCAAAGAATCTTTAAAAAATTTAGTCACTGGAAAAATTAGTGGATATGAGCCAATTGATATAAAAGTCCACGGCAAAGGTGAGACAACCGCATCACTCTACATAAGCCGTATCATGGATAATTATGGCGCAGTCAGCACTTTAATTGCCCATCTAATCGATACTACCGAACTGAAAAATCTCGAATTACGCTTCGTCCACTCACAAAAAATGCAGGCAGTTGGCCAACTTGCCGGAGGTATTGCACACGACTTTAACAATCTCTTAACTGCAATGATGGGGTTCTGTGATTTACTATTAATCCGCCATCCTGCTGGCGACCAGTCTTTCGCTGACATAATGCAAATTAAACAAAATGCCAACCGCGCCGCTAATCTGGTGCGCCAGCTTCTGGCATTCTCGCGCAAGCAAACCCTGCAGCCAAAAATCATTAATATAACTGATGTTTTAGCCGATTTATCAAATCTTATTGGCCGTTTGATCGGTGAGAATATTGAACTAAAAATGATGCATGGCCGTGACCTTGGCAGTGTAAAAGTAGACCAGGGACAGCTTGAACAGGTTATTATTAACCTGGCGGTAAATGCTCGTGATGCAATGGGTGAAGGCGGTACATTAAGCATTAAAACCAGCAATATTACAATAGATGAAAAACACAAACTAAACCGCAACCTTATCCCACCTGCTGAAGATGAAATTATTGAAAACGGTGAGTATGTCCTAATTGATGTTATTGATACGGGATGCGGAATCGAAAAAGAAGAAATAGGCAAAATATTTGAACCATTTTATTCTACTAAAGAAATCGGTGAAGGCACAGGCCTTGGGCTTTCTACTGTTTATGGAATCATTAAACAAACCGATGGCTATATCTACGTATCAAGCAAGATTGGCAAGGGCTCTAAATTTAGCATCTTCTTAAAACGCTTTGCAAACGTAAGCCCAAGGGAAATCGAGCATACAAATAAAATAACCAGCGAAAAACATACTGTTATGGACTTAAGCGGCAAAGGTACAGTCTTGTTAGTTGAAGACGAAACACCAGTGAGGATTTTCAGTAACAGTGCGTTAACTGGCAAGGGATATACAGTGCTAGAAGCTGAAAATGCTGAAGTAGCCTTAAAAATAGTCAAAGATAAAGGCGAAGAAATTGATATCATTATAACCGACGTAGTAATGCCCGGTATGAGCGGACCTGACATGGTAAAAACCATTTCGAAAGACTACCCTGATATAAAAGTTGTATTTATCTCAGGTTATGGTGAAGATGCTTTTATTGAAAGCTTTGGTGAAGAAAGAAAATTTCATTTCCTTTCCAAACCATATACGCTAAAACAGTTAGCTACAAAAGTTAAAGAAGTTTTGGAGGAAAAACAAGAAACTACAATAAGTTAGCAGGAAGCTAATTTAACAAATATAAACAAGGTATGATAAATGAAAAAAACAGGTAAGTTTTTAGCAACAACAGTAGCAGTTTCAGCACTGCTTATAAACACACCAGCCAACGCTGGTTTTTTTAGCATATTCAGTGGTACTAACGCACATTTCCCCCTTATAGAAGCCTCAGAGCTAGGCAACGAAGCGTATGTTAAAAAACTTATCGCAAATGGTGTTCAGGTAAACGCAGTTGATGCAAAAGGTAACACTGCACTTCTTAGAGCGGCTTACCATGGCAATACTAAAGTTGTAGAATCTTTAGTCAAGGCAGGCGCTAACGTTAATGCAACTGATAAATATGGCCGCACTGCATTGCATTACGCAGCTATAAACAACTCTCCTGATATAGCTAAAATCCTGATAGATAATGGAGCAGACATCAATATCGCCGATAAGCGGGGTGTAAAACCATTTGACGCTGCAATCGCACAAAAGAATGTAAGCGTTGCACGTGCCATCGACCCAACCGCGCTAAAAGCAGTTCAAACTGAAGCAGGATTCCCTGTTGTAATTGCCGCAGCCGCTGGTAGCGGTGGATTATCAACTACTACTGTTGTAGTAGCTGGCGGAGTTGCAGCCGCAGGCGCAGGAGTTGCCGTAGCTGCAGGTGGTGGTGGCGGAAGTAGCTCTAGCGGTAGTTCATCTAGTGGTGGTAGCGGTGGTTCTGGCGGCGGTAGCGGCGGTTCTGGCGGCGGCTCAGGAGGAAGCGGTGGTGGCTCTGGTGGTTCAGGAGGTGGCAGCGGTAGTAGTGGTGGAGTAGATAGTTTCACTACTGAATATAATACACAAGGTGGCCTGGCCCAAATAAAAGCCTCATCGGCTTATGCGCGCGGATATGCAGGTAATGGCATCAAAGTTGCCGTTGTTGATACCGGCGTTGACCTTACACATTCAGATTTAGTTGGCAACCTTGCATCAAACGGAGCCAATTGTGTGGGAAGTAACGGTAATGCAGCCAATTGTACTGCAGGTGCGCAAGATGACCGCTGGCATGGCACACATGTTGCAGGGATAATTGCGTCATCACGCAATGGAACAGGAATGCATGGCGTAGCCTATGAGGCAGATATTTTGCCAGTTAAAGTCTTGAATTCGAGCGGCTCCGGCAGTTCTTTCGATGTAGCAGCCGGAATAAACTATGCAACAAGTAACGGGGCAAAAATAATAAACTTGAGCCTTGGGGCTGCCGACTTAATTAACCCTACTGCCAATCCATTCCCTGAGATAACCACGGCCATCACAAACGCAATGAACAGTAATATAATAGTAGTTGCTTCTGCCGGTAATGATGGTGCATCTGAACCAGGCTGGCCAGCGCTGAATGCCGGATCAGGCACAGGATTGCCTAACTTAAATGGCACAATAGCAACAGGCGCACTACTGGCCGTTGGTTCAGTTGATTCAAATAACATTATATCAAGTTTTAGCAACCGGTGCGGATCAGCAAAAGATTGGTGTATGGTAGCACCTGGTGAAGACATAACATCCACCACTCCAGTATCAACAGTTGGCTTTAGCTATGGCTATACCAGTGGTACATCAATGGCAGCACCACAAGTTTCCGGCGCAGCTGCTATAATCATGGCTATGTCACCTGGCCTTACCTCTCGCCAGGCAGCAGAAATACTACTCACCACAGCAACAGACCTTGGCGCAACAGGTGTTGATGATGTATATGGCCATGGTTTGCTTAACCTTGATAGGGCAACTCAGCCAGTTGGCGGAACATCGATCCCTCTTGGCAATAATATAAATGGTGCAAGTGTCGGCACAGACCAATCTAATATTACCATGGCTGCAGCTTTCGGTGACTCACTGAATCAATCAGGCTTAAGCCTTACTATGCTCGATAGCTACGATAGGGCATATAACATAAATCTAACTAACCTTGCACATAGCAGTGATAGCTTTGCCAGCTTTAGCGATATGGTAAATTCG
>JAJONM010000136.1 GCA_021323415.1 Rickettsiaceae bacterium | reverse complement strand
ATTAAATCCGCATCTGCTTTTATTCCTTTGGCGATTGCATCATCGGTTGCTGTATCGCAGGCATGCAAGGCGATAAGTATGTTAGTGCCAATGCTATCGTATTTATCAATTGTACCTTGCTCAAAATGCAAACTATTAAAACCTGAATTTTTGGCAATTTTATTGCATAGATCAACCATGTCCTGACGATATTCAACACCTGTCACTTCAGGTCTTAAGCCCATAGTGTTAGTCATATAGTCATATAAAGCAAAGGTCAGGTATCCTTTGCCCGATCCCATATCGACTATTTTTGCCAGTTTTTCAGGTGGTAGGTTCTTTATAAGCCCGCTTAGGATTTCGACATATTTGTTAATTTGCTTGTACTTATCCTGGGCATTTTTAAATACATTGCCTTTTTCGTCGGTGATATTCAGATCGTGTAAGTATGATTTGCTGTTGCTAATCAGGCGATCTTTTTCTCTATCATGGCTAAGCGTCGCTGCTTTCTGAGTTGGCTTGCTCTTGTGTAATTTAGGTGTGCGGCTGATTGCATCATAACGTAGGTCAAACTCGGTAGTATAAAGATTGGCACCGCGAAAATCATTTGTAAGAAGTTTTTCTATTAATTGAATGCCTTCTTCATTGCTATGGTTTTTAACAATATCGCGGGTTTTGTAATGATAGGTAAAACTTAGCTTTTCTTCTTTCTTAATCAGAATTTTGCGTATATCGATTTTTTTAAGATCGGGTTCTATGCCATGAAAATTGCTGAGGGATAACTTTATGAAATTATTATCGCTAAGACTTTGGGTAAAAATCTCCAAAAATTCATGTGAAGTGTGTTTCACCTAATGCCTCTGGCTCTTAATAAATTCCGATAATAATATCATAAAATTTTTTATATAAACCAGACATCTAGTTTAACATGGCAACTAGAGTAAGCGTAAATATAATAGGTGATAAAATAAAAAAAGTTAAACAAGCGAATCCTTTTTTTCCTTTATTATAAAAAAAATATAATAAACTTCCAATTATAAAATGTGCAATACAATATGATAGTAAAAGAACATAACAGCCCTTCTTCGTATCGCACCCCATAAATATCAGAGCTGCTGTGCCAAATGTTATAATAAAATAATACAACGGACATAAAATATAGGCTATAGCGTAGCAATATATTAGCTTTCCTAGCATTATAAAATAAGGTTTTGCTTTTTCTGTGTTCATTACCAACTCTTGTATAATTTTTGATTCAAATATAGCTTTTTATATAATTTGTCAAATAAAATACACGATTGGTTTTGTAAACTAAGACATACGGCCAGATTTTGGTAAGCACTCGCATCTAGTTGATGTGGATAACGAAGCCGTTGTCATCATCACCATTATTGTGGTTAGGCCCGTTGTGATTAGCGCCGTTGTTGTGATTTGAGCCATTGTTATTATTGTTGCCATTATTGTGATTGTTACCGTTATTGTGGTTATTATTGTTATGGTTGTTATTATTGTTATTAGCACCATTATTTTTATGAGAATTATGCGAGGCAGAATTATTGCCTTTTGCTTGGCTGATAGCAGGAAGAATTGCTAGGATAGTAACTAATAAAATAATTTTTTTCATAAATTTAATCTAATAATGTTAGTTAATAACTTCGGTTCCAAATGGAATTTATCTTAGATAATTAATAATTGCAATTAGTTTGATCTTTTAAAGATTAGGTGGTGCACCCGGCATGATTCGAACATGCAACCGCTTGATTCGTAGTCAAGTACTCTATCCAGTTGAGCTACGGGTGCGAAGGAAGAGGGAGGTATTAATAGGGCATTTTGGCAAAAGTGCGGATCCAAATGGCGCTTACGCAAACGTAAGGTTTTTGGCGTAACTTCTACTAACTCATCCTCGGCAATGTATGACATCATTTCTTCGAGTGTCATCTGCTTAGCCGGAACCAGCCTTACAGCTTCATCCGTACCCGATGCACGCATGTTAGTAAGAGCCTTACCTTTTAGTACGTTTACTTCCAGGTCGTTATCACGGCTGTTTTCGCCAACAAGCATACCCTCGTATACTTTATCCTGCGGTTTTACGAACATTGTGCCGCGTTCCTGCAGGTTAAATATAGCGTAAGCCACAGCTTCACCCTGTCCGATAGAAATCAAAGCACCGTTACGGCGTTCAGTGATTTCACCTTTATATGGTTCATGGCCATAGTAAATACGGTTAATAACACCAGTACCCTTGGTATCAGTCATAAATTCGCTCTGGTAACCAATCAGGCCACGTGATGGAACTAAGAACATAATACGTGTTTTGCCACCACCAGATGGGCGCATATCAGTCATACGGCCTTTACGCAGGCTGATTTTTTCAACCACAACGCCGCTATATTCGTCATCAACGTCAACCATAACTTCTTCAACTGGCTCTAGCTTTTCGCCTGTTTCTTCATCTTTTTTGATCAACACGCGCGGACGTGATACAGAAAGCTCAAAGCCTTCACGGCGCATAGTTTCAATTAGAACGCCAAGCTGTAACTCACCACGGCCACCCACTTCATAAGCGTCACCTTTTTCGGCTTCGTTTACGCGGATTGCAACGTTAGTTTCGGCCTCAGCAAATAAACGGTCACGGATCATACGTGATGTAACTTTCGTACCTTCTTGCCCTGCAAATGGAGAATCATTAACGCTGATTGTAATTGCCATAGTTGGCGGGTCAATTGGAGTAGATTTTAGTGGTACGCTAACAACTGGGTCGCAAATAGTATCCGCAACCGATGCTTTTTCCATACCTGCGATAGAGATAATGTCACCGGCTTGTGCTTCCTCAGTAGGTACGCGGTTGATTCCTTCAAATGTCTGAAGTTTCGTCAAACGGCCAGTTTCGGTAATATTTCCATTCAGGTCAATTGCTTTAACCTGCATGTTAATTTTTGCCTTTCCGCTGCAAACGCGTCCGGTTAGGATACGGCCTAAGAATGGATCAGCTTCCAGGAGTGTTACCAGCATTGAAAATGGCGCATCATGGTCAACTTTTGGCTCTTTTACGTGGCTGATAATTAGCTCGATCATCGGAGTTAGGTTTTCCCTTGGGTCGCTTAGTTCTTTTACGCACCAGCCAGAGCGGCCAGAAGCATAAAGAATAGGGAAATCAAGTTGTTCTTCATTAGCATCTAGCGATGCGAACAGATCAAATACTTCGTTTACCACCTCATCTGGGCGTCCGTCTGGTCTATCAATTTTATTGATTACTACGATAGGGCGCAGGCCTTGTTTAAGTGCTTTTGATAATACGAATTTAGTCTGAGGCATCGGGCCTTCAGCTGCGTCAGTAAGTAGAATAACACCATCAGCCATAGATAATACGCGCTCAACTTCACCACCGAAATCGGCGTGGCCAGGGGTATCGATAATATTAATGCGGATATCGCCCCAGTTAATCGATGTACATTTGGCCAGAATCGTAATACCACGTTCTTTTTCCAGGTCGTTACTATCCATAACGCGGACTTCAACGTTCTGGTT
>JAJONM010000078.1 GCA_021323415.1 Rickettsiaceae bacterium | reverse complement strand
GAGTTCCGCCATAAAGCAATTGCGCCATTAAAACAGATTGATAACCAGGAGTTCGTCCTTGAGTTATTTCATGGGCCGACTATGGCATTTAAGGATTTTGCTTTGCAATTCTTGGGTCGCGTGTTTGATTATATTTTAACGAAACGCAATGAGAGTGTGGTGATTGTAGGCGCAACATCTGGTGATACCGGTTCTGCTGCAATCGAAGGATGCCGTCATTCTAAGCATGTGCAGATGTTTATACTGCACCCGCATAATAGGGTTTCAGAAGTGCAGCGCCGCCAGATGACTACGGTGCTGTCGGATAATGTACATAATATCGCGCTGGAAGGAAATTTTGATGATTGCCAGCATATCGTAAAAGAATTATTTGCGGATCAAAGCTTCCTTAAAAATGGAACGAAACTGGCTGCAGTGAATTCGATAAACTGGTGCCGCATTATGGCGCAGATAGTTTATTATTTCTATGCAGCTTTGCAGCTGGGTGCGCCAGCAAAATCAATGGTATTTTCGGTGCCAACTGGTAATTTTGGTGATGTGTTTGCCGGTTATCTGGCATATAAAATGGGATTGCCGATAAAGCAGCTGATTGTGGCTACTAATAAGAATGATATCCTACACCGCTTTTTCGTAGAGAATGATTATAGCCGCGGCGAACTGGTGAAAACACTATCGCCGAGTATGGATATTCAGGTTTCGAGTAACTTTGAGCGTTTCTTATTTTATTTATATGATGAAAATGGGGCCCAAATTGCTGAAATAATGGATAAATTCAAGCAAACTGGTGCTATTTCCGTAGAGACTGCAAAACTTGCTAAAGCGCAAGAGTTATTCAGTAGCTTTAGCGCTGATGATGAAGAGGTTTGTGACCAGATACTTCAGGTTTGTGTCGACACTGGTGAGGTTTTAGACCCGCATACAGCAACTGGAGTAGTTGCGGCTCACCAATGTAAAAAATCTAATTCTGACCCGGTTATAATCTTAGCTACGGCACATCCTGCCAAATTCCCAGAGGCGATTGCTAAAGCTAGCGTAAAAGAGCCGGAACTGCCTGTTTATCTTCAAGGGCTGATGCAGCGCGAGGAGCGTTACCAAGTGGTGGCAAATGATATTGAGGTGGTGAAGAGGGTGATAGCTGGAAGCTAAAGACTCATCATACTGATGGAGATTGCGCGTCTCATAATTTAAGTCACTATAGATATTTTATCCCCAATCTAATGGAATGCATCATGCATTAACATTAGTAGAGGGCCATAAAATGGGAAGCAATCCATCCAAAGCAAAAGAAGTTAAATTATCTGATCGTGATGCTAATAACAGGGCATTACTAGAGGCTATAGATAACAGTGATTTTGATGCTATTTATAAAATAGCAGATAATGGGAATATAGATCTAAATGTTGCTAATGAATATGGGCAAGCTGCATTTGTCCTTGCTTTTCATAACAGAAACTATCAGCTAATGGAGCTTATAATTAATAAAGGTGTTGATGTTAATAAAGCTGGTGTAGATGGTGGAACTGCGCTTTATGGTGCTTTAATAAATGATAATTTCGAATTGGCGGAATTCCTGGTTAAACATGGTGCGGATGTTAATTTTATATTTCCATATGAAAAACGTTCACTTCTGGCTACTCTTTGTCGCAGGGGTGATTCCTATGAAAGTGTGAGGTTTTTGGTTAGTCATGGGGCTGATTTAAATCTTGTTGATGCAGAAGGCTACACAGCTCTTAATTATTGCCTAGACAGGCCTAAATTTGCAGCATTACTTCTTGCAGCTGGGGCTGAGATTGAGGTTTTGACTGCAATAAGGGTTCAGGAATTATTCGCCCTCTCTCATGGAGAGTTTCTTAAAGAATTTGAAGGGATAAAAGAGAACAATGACGCAATAATCGGTTATTTTCTTAAAGACAGGGTTAAAACAACTCATAAAGAGCAATTAGAGCAGGAGTTGAATAATTATTTATATGCGGCAGGTGGTGATTCTGTGGCAA
The DNA here is from genome assembly GCA_021323415.1 of Rickettsiaceae bacterium. Lineage (GTDB taxonomy): Bacteria > Pseudomonadota > Alphaproteobacteria > Rickettsiales > UBA6187 > JAJONM01. Next base: position 6,037 of record JAJONM010000078.1, on the reverse strand, counting down.
GAATAATTGGACGTGCCGAGAAGGCACCTGTTTCTATATACGATGCCTTCCAATATGTTATTCCTTATCTGGCCCCTAAAGATTTTGCATCTGTACAACAGGTTGCAAAGTTAGATGAAGATGAGAAGCCACTTGAAAAAGATAGAGATTTTTCGATTAATATTGCAAAGGAATATGCAAAGGAATATGCGCCAAAGTCTTTTGCAGCAAGGCTTGATTTGGCGGTTAGGGAGTCTTCATTGGGTAAGTAGATCAGTGATAAGCTCATTGTGGGCTGGGGAGCTCACTCTTTTTGCAAATCACTTTTATTTATAGGTTTGCATATTCAGTATAGTTCTAAGCTATGATCCCAACAGATAATTTATCTCCATTTTAGTAGTACTCTTACATTGATTAGCCAAATTTACGGAGTAAGGGACTATGAGAAGTATGACACCTAAAGAAGCAAAAGATATAAATGATGATGTAACGGGCTCATTTTTTGTAATAAGTGGAGCAGGTTTAAACAAAGAAAATATTCCAAGTGCAATTACTTATGATGGTGTAAAGCCACTAAAAAATAACAAAATAAACAAAACAAATGTCGTTGATATTTTAGAATCCTCATTGGAAGAATTTTTATGGGAAAGTAACCCTTATGGGAATGTTGAAGTAAAATGTGCTTTGGAATTTGGTAATATTATATTTAAGTTTGAAACTGGTGATTTGGCTCAAAAAGCTTTTTATAGTATTAAGGGCAATTCACCACAAAATGTTTCTGATAATATAGCTTGTGTTTCATACGAAGCGGAACATGCGATAATTATTCCTGGAGCTGTCAGATGGGAATTCTTATCAAAGTGCTTTGGATTTAACGATATAAAGTTTAGCAACTCAATAAGAGATATAGGAACAGTTCAACGGGCTGTTGCAAGTAATAGACTGGACAAAATAGATGTTGTTGATAAAGATCCAAGGCATAATCAAATATCTGGTTATGCGCTTAAACAAGCAATTGGACCTTCTAAAATTACAAGCCCATATTATGAATCTGAAGTGTTGTTAAGGGGAATGCCTTGGGTATGGAAGGATGAAGGTGTAGTTCCTTTGAAATGGGATGAGTATAATCTAGCTACGATACTCAAATCCGAAATGGAGTCTGAGTCTGAGTTCAAAAATTATGATAAAGCAAAAAAAGGATACTATAGTCTTACTGATGCTTGTTATACCAGAATGCAAGTTATAGCTCTAATTGCAAAGACATTTAGTAAATGCAAAACAAAAAATGCCGATCTAGAAGGGCCAGTTTTAGAGATATTAAATCGTACAGACGAGGCCTGTATAGATCGTATGTTTAATGAAATGTTAAATTTGGTTAAGGAAAATTCTGGTAAAATACAGCCTAATCTAGAGCAGATCGTAAAATTAATAGATAGTGATCAAAAACTTACATGCCTTAAAGAAAGAATGAAAGTAATGATTAATCTTAATGCTGAGTGTTATTTGCCTGAACAGGAAGGGGGGAGGGTGCAGGATAATGAGGTGGAATCGCTGATTTTTAAGCGAATTAGAGATTCTTTAAATAAAGAGGATGTTAAGGCGGAGGCTAAAGAAGAGGATGGTGAATGGGTAAATAGATTAAAAAATATAATCAACTCTGGTATTAGAAGGTAAGTGGGATATCTACTAAGGTAGGTATAACCTAATATTTTCCTTGCTATCTGCCGTAAAATGTATATACTCACCCCGCAAATCACATCTAATTTCAGGTTTGCGTTATGTCCATAAAATTTACAGAATCCCTTACATTTGATGACGTTTTACTAGTTCCGGCTTATTCGGAGGTTTTGCCTACGCAAGTTGATACCTCTACATATCTTACCAAAAATATAAAACTTGGCATTCCGCTGATGTCTTCTGCTATGGATACCGTAACAGAAGCCAGGCTTGCTATCGCTATGGCACAAAATGGCGGAATTGGCTGTATCCATAAGAATATGAGCATTACGGTGCAGCAGGATGAGGTCCGTAAAGTTAAGAAATTCGAATCAGGTATGGTTATAAATCCGGTTACTATTAACCCGGATGCTACGCTGGCTGAAGCTTTGTCGCTTGCTGGCAGTTATCATATTTCTGGTATTCCTGTTGTAGAAAAGGGCAGTGGTAAGTTAGTTGGTATTTTAAGTAACCGCGATGTGCGCTTTGCCACTAACATGAAGCAAACTGTTGCTGAGCTCATGACTAAGGAGGGGCTGGTAACAGTTAAAGAAGGGATTGATAGAGAAGAAGCCAAGAAATTATTACACCAACATCGTATAGAAAAATTATTAGTAGTGGATGATAATTACAGATGTATCGGCCTGATTACAGTAAATGATATTGTAAAAGCCGAAAAATTTCCGAATTCTTGCCGCGATAGCCGTGGGCGCTTACGTGTTGCTGCAGCGGTGGGAACTGGCGCGGATTCTATGGAGAGGGCGAAAGCTCTTATTGATGCCGGAGTTGATCTTCTTGTTGTGGATACGGCGCATGGCCATTCAAAAGGAGTTTTGGATGCGGTAAAAAAAATCAGGCAACTTGGCGATGTAGGGATCGTCGGTGGAAATATTGCGACCGCCGATGGTGCAAAAGCTTTGATAGATGCCGGTGTGGATGCGGTGAAAGTTGGTATCGGACCAGGTTCGATATGTACAACGCGCATTGTTGCAGGTGTTGGTGTGCCGCAGTTAACCGCTATTATGAATGCGGTTGAAGTATGCAAAAAGAAGGGCATATCGGTGATAGCAGATGGCGGTATAAAATATTCGGGTGATTTGGCTAAGGCAATTGCAGTAGGTGCTGATTGCGTGATGATAGGCTCGCTATTTGCGGGAACTGAAGAGTCGCCTGGCGAGGTTGTTCTATACCAGGGGCGCTCATATAAATCATACCGTGGTATGGGGTCGGTCGGTGCTATGGCGCGTGGTTCAGCAGATAGGTATTTCCAACAGGAAATCAAAGACCAGTTAAAACTAGTGCCAGAAGGTGTAGAAGGCCTGGTTCCATTTAAAGGCCATGTTGCAGGTGTTGTGCATCAATTAGTTGGTGGACTTCGTGCTGCAATGGGTTACACCGGCAATGCTACAATAAAGGATATGGGCAAGAATTGCGAGTTTGTCAGAATTACAAATGCTGGTTTAAAAGAAAGCCATGCACATGATATTACTATAACACGTGAAGCGCCTAATTACGCTGCGTAATCCGCTTCTTTTTTGTGGCAGAATTGTTGTGTTATAGTGAATGTGTTTTGCCATATTTTGAAGGTCTATTATCCAGTAAAACAGCGCCTCTGGCGGGTTATACAGAACTAATTTTAGGTTTTTGTATATTTACCCTTGATGTATTTAGAAAAAATATGTTAGGAATGTACTGGTTGTTAAGAGAAATTTAACCTTTTTGGTTTATTTTGGGATTCGTGGGGCTATGTAGGCCATGCCACTGGAGAATAAGGTGACGATGATAAATCCGAAGTTAAAAGTATTAATGTCTGACTATCTTCGCAAAGCTTTTGTCGCTTCCAAGGAGCTTGTTTCATTCATTAGACAGTGTTTAGGCAGCAAGAAAATAGTAGTTATTTCAGAAAAAGGTATATCAAGTATGCCGGTGAGCTTCAGGTTCCAGGCTTCTTGTATCGCTTTTGTTTTCGCATTTATGCTTTGGGTTTCTTATTCAACTGGCAAGTATTTTGCTTATGAAAGTACAATTTCTAAGAAAGACTTTGAAATTTGGACTACTAATATAAGCAACGAAAACCTGCAATATCAGGTCGCTGATTTGCATGATAACTTAATGGAACTTAATAAGTATTTTGATAATATAAAGAAATATGGTCCTATTTCTGAATTAGGTACTGAAGAGAAAGCTCCTGGTGCTGCAAAGCAGGCTAACAAAAACGTAAAAGATGCTGATGCAAACAGTGAAAATGGTGTCAGAGGGGTGCTCTCTAACATACGTAATAAAGTTATGGAACGTATTGAAAATCTTGAATCTATCATTGAAATGACCGGATTAAAGGTTGATCAGGTAGCTAATCAGAATGATAGTTTACGTCGTGTTATGATACATAAGGATGCAGAGAAGCATCAAGGTGGAGAGTTTATTCCTTTGGACGATAAAGATGCGGCGGATTTTAATAACAATACTTTTGATAAAGAAGTTAATTACCTTATGCAGTTGGAAAAAGTAGTTCGTACTTTCCCGGTATCGCCTCCTATGCCGCATTATTGGGTCTCTAGTGAGTTTGGTGGCCGTATTGACCCAATTCGTCGCACTGGTGCTATACATACAGGTGTTGATTTAGTTGGTGGGGACAAGGCAAAAGTATTTAGTTCAGCTCCTGGTAAAGTAAGATTTTCAGGGTTTTATGGTGCATATGGACGTTTGATAGAAATTGATCATGGTTCTGGTATAACTACCCGTTATGGTCATTTAGAGAAGATTTTAGTAGAAGAAGGGGAGCCAATAGAGAAAGGGCAATTAATAGGGATACAGGGAAATTCCGGTAGGAGTACAGGAACACACTTGCATTATGAGGTGCGTTATAATAATAAAGCGTATGATCCTAAAAATTTTTTAAAGGCAGGCAAATATGTTTTCTAAGCAAAAATTACCAAATGGAGGTTTACCAGTGAGCTCATCATCTTCAAACAATGGGGACATCCCATCTATTATTGCGTCTGACCTTAAAATAGTAGGTAATCTAATTAGTGGTGGTTTCATAGAAATTGAAGGTGAGATCGAAGGTAATGTAACTTGTGGTCAGGTTACTATCAGAAGAACTGGTTCTGTTAAAGGTGATGTTACTGCTAATGTTATTCAGGTTGATGGTGAAATTAACGGTCTGGTAAAAGGTAAGGATATTGTTCTGGCTGAAAGTGGCCGTGTAACTGGTGTGATTATGTATGAATCACTTTCTGTGAAAGATGGTGCATATATTGATGGCCAGTGCAAAAGCGCAGATAAATTACACAGAGGTGATGTAGAGGCCTTAGAAAACCAAAGATCTGCTGATAGAGTTCTAATGAATGAAAGAGCAGAAGAAAAAGAAGAAGCTTTTGCTTAAGTTTGGTTGTTATAAATGTAAAAAGAGGGAACGAAAGTTCCCTCTTTTTTTATGGATTTAGCTTCTAGCTAAAACTTATACTTATAACTCATCCCTAGCGAGTCGAGGGTTGCACCCCCGACTCTATGTTCATGCAAAATTTTGCTATTTATTATGGCATGAATAATAGGTAGAGGGTACAACCCTCTACCTGCCAAGTTCGTTAAGTAATTATTTCCACTTTGCAGGAATGGGTTTGTAACCCATTCCTTATGTTCATGTCTTCTTTCTATAAGGAAATGAATGTGTGGACGGGGTAACATACCCCGTCCAGCAATCGCATCTGGCGAAGCTTCAGCTACGTGATTAGGTTCTAAGCGGTAGATAGCGCCGGTGCTGATAGATGACAAGTTATCAGCGAAATTAAGCGTATAGAAGGCACCCAAATCAATTTCGCGACCTGTTGGTGAAAGATTAACGTTATGATTTGCACGGGTGATATTACCAGCTGCATCACGCCCGACAGGTAGATTTAGGTTAGCATTACCATTTGATACCATAAGCGGTTGGGATACTACAAAATCAAGCTTATCGCCTTTAGTAAAGGAATCTGATTTATTGATACCAACTTTAAATGAATAGCTTTGTATTTCTGAAATATTGCTAAATAGCGACTCTGCGGCTGCGTCAGGGAAAGAAACTCCATAGTTATATGAGCCATAGAGATTGAATTTCTTAGGCAAGGGGATATTACCTGAGAGATTGTAGAACCAGGTAGCGGTGTTTTCATTAAGTGCAAAAGCCCTTTCTGTCTGACTACCTAAAAAGGTTTTTTCCTCGTTAATCATACCAATTTGTAAGCCCAGCGATGCATGTTCGAATGTATGGCTTATATCGTTCACGAATCCGAATATTTTTCCTTTATCACTATCGCTATAGAAGCTTCCTGTACGTAAAGTGGTATTTTTATCAAAGTTA
>JAJONM010000010.1 GCA_021323415.1 Rickettsiaceae bacterium | reverse complement strand
ATATTTCAAACCGTTCGAGCATGGAGTTGATGTATCAGTTCAAGCTGGCACAAAATATATCGGCGGCCACTCTGATATACTACTTGGCACTATAACTACCACAGATGAGCATATAGATAAGATTTTCAAAACTTATAAACACTTAGGCGTACATACGGATCCTGACATTTGCTACATGGCAATACGTGGCATAAGAACAATGCCTACGCGCCTGAAAGCACATGAACAATCCGCTTTAAATATAGCAAAATGGCTGGAAAAAAGACCAGAAGTGGCAAAGGTACTGCACCCTGCCCTACCATCTTGCCCTGGTCACAAGTTATGGACCGGCTCGACAGGATTGTTTACAATAATTTTAGATAAAAACTATTCGTTTAAAGCCCTTTCCAACATGATTGATAATTATGAAATTTTCGGCATTGGTTCATCTTGGGGCGGTTTTGAAAGCCTTGCTATAAATTTTGACCCAACAGCTATACGCACTGCTGGCAAATGGACTGAAAAAGGTTCGTGTGTAAGATTATTTATCGGCCTTGAAGATGAAGGTGACTTGATAAAAGATCTGGAGGCTGGGTTTAAGAGGTTGAAAAAATAAAGCCATGCGCAGTAGCGCATTCCTTATAGTCCCTTCTCCCGTGAGGAGAAGGTTAAGATGAGGGGGGCGGGTGTTTACATTAACACAAAGATTGGAATTTATTGCCAATACTTTCGCCCCCCTCACCCCTACCTCTCCCCACGGGAAAGAGCTTTAAGGTGCTCGCACGCACACAAGTTATATAAAAAGAACAGGAAGTTCAAATGAAGGCAATATATCTGGCAATATTATTAATACTTGCAACTAGTTACATTTCCTCATCCCCGTCATTTGCATTATCTGAATATGGCAGGAAATGCGATGAAAACCCTGACTGCACAAGATGTCGCGATAGCGACGCAGAATGTAGCCGGTGTATGAATGCCTGCTGGAATTTATATGGCCCTGCAGAAGTTAACGCAACTGCCATCACTTCACACGATAAAGAAGAATTATGCAGAATAAGAAGGGCAAAATGGTGTAACGCACAATGCTGGGACCCAGACGACAAGAAAGATCCTGATTATGAAAGTACAAAACCACAATGCAGTACAACTACAGCCTTCCCTAATTACCAAAGAACCAAAAGGCCTTGGTAAACTACTTTTTGACTAACGAACTCCCCACAAATAAAGCAAAGGCAGCAACCACAATACTCGGGCCTGAAGGAGTATCAAATTGTAATGACATATAAAGCCCAGTCGCTACTGCCAAAGCACCGATAAATGAAGCAATAATTGCCATACGCTCAGGCGTTTGTGAAAATTTGCGGGCAGTGGCCGCTGGGATAATGAGTAAGGATGTAACCAGTAAAATTCCAACTATTTTTATTGAAAGTGCCACGAGCAATGCCACGAGCAACATAAATATAAATCTTACTAAATCTACATTCACGCCTTCGACTTTCGCTAAATCCTGGTTTAAAGTGCTAAGCAAGAGCGGGCGCCAAATACTAACCAACACTATAAGCGAAGCAAAAGCCCCTATATATATAAAGAGTATGTCCTGATTAGTTGTAGCTAATATATCACCAAATAAGAAACTCATTAAATCAACTTTTACAGTATCAATTAGTGAAACTATTACCAAGCCGATGGCAAGTGAGCTATGTGCCATTATGCCCAGCAATGTATCACTGGAATATGATTTTTGTTTTTGCAGCTGCATAATCACAAATGCAAATAGCAACGCGACTAATATTATACCAAAGATATGGTCAATACCTAGGGCAAAACCAAGCGCGATACCAAACAATGCTGAGTGCGATAGCGCATCGCCGAAAAATGCCATACGCTTCCACACAATAAAACTACCCAAGGGACCAGCAGCAAGAGCAACCCCAACACCACTGATTAATGCTCTTACGATAAAATCATCAATCATGGTTACACCCCTCCCCGTGGATATGGCCATCTATGCCATGAACGTGATCATGCTTATGTGTATAAAGCGCAACCGTTTCAGCCGCACGGCCAAATAACGCCAGATATTCAGGATGCGAATTAATATGTTCTGGCGAACCTTCACAACATATATGTTTATTTATACATATAACACGGTCAGTCGCAGCCATAACCATATGTAAATCATGTGAGACCATTAAAATGGCACAATTCCTTTTATCACGTATGTCGCTTATGAGCTGGTAAAACTCTGATTGTCCATTAATATCAAGACCTTGCGTCGGCTCATCGAGAATTAAAATATTGGGTTCTAACAATATAGCTCGCGCAAGCATAACACGCTGCATTTCACCACCTGATATATCATGCACCTGTTTTTTCATAAGGTGCAATATACCAAATTCCTCAGCAACTTTTTCCACACTGTTAATATCACGCAGGCTACGCTTGCCATTGAGCCTTAAAAAGCGGCGGACTGTTAGCGGCAGAACTTTATCTATCGTCAGCTTTTGCGGCATGTAACCAATTACCAGGCCTTTCTCCTTGGTAACAGTGCCGCTATCAGGCTTATGTAAACCGCAAATAATACGCAATAAAGTAGTTTTACCACTACCATTGGGACCTATTATTGTAACAATCTCTTTTTCTTTTAAAGATAAAGAAACATCCTTTAGCACGTTATGCCCAGAAAAAGAGACGCTGATGTTTTGGCAGTTGATCATATAAAATAGTGTAACAGTAAAATAGTGTAACTGTATAACGCTAAAACATTAAAACAAGAGTAATACTAATTTACTATTCCTCCCTTATGCTGTTATACTGTTTCACTGCTATACTACTAGGAGTATTATAATGACAAAGTTCGCTACTGCAATTTTTTTAAGCATTATAATAATATTATCACCAATTTTCAGCAAAGCGGAAGATAAACTCAAAATAACGGCCTCGATAAAGCCAATCCACTCTTTAGTTGCAGCAGTTACAGATGGTATAAACGAACCAGTATTATTACTAGGCAGCAGTAACTCCCCTCATAACTACTCACTTAAACCATCAGATATGAAGACAATAAAAGAATCCAATATCATTTTTATTGTCAGTTATGACATGGAATTCTTTCTACGCCGGCCTTTGCAAAGCCTAAAGAAAGATGTAACTATAGTTGAACTATCTAAAACTAACGGTCTTACTTTATTACCGAAAAGAAATCTTAATTTAAGCGAAGATGATGAGCATCATGATGACCATCATCATGGAAGTGTTGATCTGCACATATGGCTATCCCCAGAAAATGCTATAAAAATGACAAATGAAATAGCAAATGTATTGTCAAAAAAAGATCCAAAAAATGCTAAAAAATATCAAGATAACGCAAAAGCCTACATAGAAAAAATAACAGCTAAAGAAGATACAATAAGAAACAAACTGGAACCTTACACAACTAAGCCATACGTGGTTTTTCATGACGGCTACCAGTATTTTGAAAAGCACTTCGGTTTAAACTTTGCTGGTGCAATTTCCGTCCCGGAAAATGAAGCAATAGGCGCACAGCGCTTCCGTAAGATAGAAGATATAATAACACAAAAAGATGCTAAATGCCTATTTAGTGAACCGCAATTTTCTGCCTCGACTATTGATGCAATTGCACAAAACCAAAAAATAAAAGTAGGAAAATTGGATTATTTAGGAATTAATGTAGAAGCAGGAAAAGAAGCGTATATTGATATTATAGATGGAATTGCAGATTCTATAGTTAGTTGTTTTAAGTAAGATAAGATTATGACAAATTTTGAAAAAATTATTAGTAATGTAAAGTTCAATAGTGATGGCTTAGTTCCTGTTATTGCACAGGATTCAGACACCCAGGATATATTAATGCTGGCCTGGATGAATGCCGAGGCACTGGATGAAACCTTGCGCACAAAAAACATGTGCTATTACTCCCGTTCGCGCGGGCAATTATGGCGGAAAGGCGAAACTTCCGGCCAGATGCAACGCTTAAAGGAATTGCTAATTGACTGTGACAGTGACACTTTATTAGCTAAAGTAGAGCAAAGCGGTGTAGCATGCCACACAGGAAGACGAAGTTGCTTTTTTCACACTGTAAAAGAAAACGAACTTCATATAAATCAACCGGTTATAACATCTCCAGAGGAGTTATATAAGAAGCATGATTAGGTTAATAATCTGCCTACTGATTTTATCCACTAGCACAGCTTATGCTGACATGCGCGGATTGCCTACCATAACCGTACTTGCTGCCTCAAGTTTAACTGAGCCTATAACTGAAATAGCGCGTACATACTCCCGCAAAAATAACATAACTGTTGCCACCGAATTTGGTTCAACTGCTGATCAGGCAAATAGTATTGAAGATGGGGAATCAGCTGATGTTTTTATTTCAGGGCATCCATACTGGATAAGTGAACTAAAAAAAATGGGACTTTTAGATGTGTATTCGCTTACTAATCTGGTAAAAAATAAACTTGTCCTGGTGGTTTCAAGCAGTGGAAGATTAAGCAAGATGCCAATCCCAACGACTAATTTATCAGATAAAATAACGTTTTTAAATAACCGCAGTATTATGTCAATGGGTGACCCGGAAACCAGTGATATTGGATTATACACAAAACAATCTCTTGTAACACTTGATGAAAAAAAGGGCACAAAAATATGGAGCAATTTTAATAGCAAAACTATTAAATCACCTAACTCAAAATATAATTTATATCTAATTTCACACGGCGAAACTGCCGGTATTACTTATTACAGCGAAGCCTATAACAACCCGGAAGTACAAATTATTGATACAATCGATGAAAAATTACATGACCCTATTATTTATCAAGCTGCAGTAGTAGCTGGTGAAAATATGACAAATGCACGCTCACTTTTAGAATTTTTGCAATCTGCAGAGGCTAAATTAATATTTAAAAAATATGGTTTTGGCGTTGATTAATAAGCCTTACTTTTTTCTATTGCCTCATCAATCAAATCGTTTAGAATAACTCGAACAATCTTAGGTTAGAGGCTATGGTAAAAAAATTCACTGTACCGTGTGATTTTGGGGGTGTATCTGCACCTTTTACCATTTATATAGGCCTGCCAGAGCCTAACCACCACCCTCTCCATTTCCAGGCAGAATGGCTTGCAAAAAACCGCGGTGGCACTATCCCTGGTGACGTAATGGAAAGTATTGCCAAGCTTTACGAACTTTCAAAGAAAAATAACGTCTCCTTTGAAGAGCTGTGTGTCTACGCCCTTAGCGATAAAGTTGATGACACTGATGATACTGACGATATGGCACCGCCACCGCCTCCTAATTAGGAAGCAGGAGCTTAAGAACTACGAATTTAGGAGTTATAGGAGGTTATTCTGCTTTTTTCTAAATTTCTTAATTCCAAAGTTCCTAACTCCATCTTATGTCCCAATTTGCTACAACTCCTTATAATTCCTAAAAAATTTCGTGATTCACGACTTATTTTAAGATACAATCAAATAGTGTTTGTGTGACAAAACGAGATAAAAAGTGGAAACAAAGAATATTTCTACCAGGATATTTCAGTGTACCCCACTAAAGCAGAAAGGCTTTAGCCTTATTGAGCTTTCCGTAGTTATAAGCATTGCAGCAGCAGCTACAGTTGGTTATCTGGCATGGACACAGCCAGCTAATATCACGGATGCAAAAAAAGCAATCATAACAAATCAAAACATGGACACTATTGCAAAAGCAATAGAAGCTTTTCGCGTGGAAAAGGGTCGCATTCCATGTCCTGCTGATCCATATATATTACCTGATAATACACATAATGATACAGCAGCCGCCACAGCTTTATACGGTGACATTACACGCATGTCGAGCACTGCAGCCGGTGTCGATCTATACGTAAATGATTATGGCACAGAGGATCTTGATACTAGTGATACAGACAACGACACTGTCAGAAGTGTTAATCAGAGTACTACTACCGGAAAAGTTACTCTCGGTTTTGATTGCCCTGCAAACGTAGGCGCAGTTCCAGCACATTCACTTGGCCTTGAAAATAAATATATGTTGGATGGTTGGGGGCGTAGGCTAACTTATCAGGTAAGTAAAAATCTGTGCGGCAGTGATGCAGGCACAACCCCAGGTGCTGGCCTTTCAGCAGATGCAAGCCGCTTAAAAGGTTGCACAAAGAATGATTATATAAATGGTGTGAGCGATATTACGGTAAGCGATGGAACTAATGTGATTACAAAAAATGCTGCTTACGTTCTACTTAGCCATGGAGCTAATGGTAACGGAGCATTTCTTCCAAGCGGCTCCAGACTGATAAACGGAACTCCAAGCAGTAACGAAATTATCAATAATACCAACTATTCTACTGGTGGTGCATCATATGTAAAAGCACCTATATCATCAACATTTGATGACCTGATACTTTTTAAAACCAAAACACAGCTTGAGCGCTTAACTAACCGTGAAGCAGTAAAACAAATAAGCGTCGAAGAATGCGAAGAAAATTCGCAGGCGATAAAGAATATTACCTTAAATGAAGGTATCGCCATGAGTGATACTATTACAAGTCATTTACATGGTACTACCTATAATAATGGCCAGCAGGTATCTATGGGAATACTCATGGGCATGCAAACTCTATGTGTAAAATATTACGGAGCAGAAGCCGCTACAATTAACAACAAAACATGGAGTGGCGCTCAATGTCCGGGGAATAATAATCCTGCTACTAATGGCTCTACTTACGATGCAACATCAAACTCATGCACATGCGATACTAATAACTGGGATGGGAATTGCATATATGTAAATCCTTTTGACCCAAATACAATTACAGGTCTGACCTTATGGCTTGATGCAAATGATGCTTCTACACTTTTCACCAGTAACGACTGTGCCACAGGCGGCAGCCCGGCAAATCTTGCTACAATTGGCTGCTGGAAAAATAAAAAAACAAGCGGCACCCATTTTACACAAAGTACTGCGGGTTACAGGCCTGCTTATAGAACATCTTCAGTGATAAATAGCAAGCCAGGAATTGCATTTAGTGGTGGCAATGCTCTTACAGGTAGTGCACTTTCAAATTACCTCACGTCAACGCTATATACAATATTTGCAGTTTTTAATACAGTCACAACTGGCAATTTATCTCCACTTTACAATAACCCAAGTATTTTCAATAGTGCATCATATTTCGGGATAATTTTATACAACAATGCTGTGTATAATTACAATTTCACTTCTGCTATAACTTATGTAAATAAACCTATATCATTAAATACAAGCTATCTTGTAACATTAAATCACAATAGCAGTACATTAGGTATCAGAATAAGTAGTAACGGCTCAATGTCAACCACTGCAACCGCTGCAACCACTGCATCTGGCGGGATTAGCCAAGTAGTAAATATTGGCTCATCTTTCAACGGGACACTCTCTGAATTACTAGTATTCAACGTTAGTTTGGAAAACACTAACTCTGCAGCCAGAGACAGCATTGAATCTTTTCTAATAAACAAGTGGGGATTGTAATCCATGTTTAAAAAAACATTTAACATGATTGCAAAAAGAAGCCTTAAACAAGGTGGTTACACCCTGGCAGAACTTTCTATTTCCACCAGTATTATCGCCATGCTTGCCGTTGGTGGCTTATCGATAATGGGCAAAAAAAATGAATCTGACCGCGCAAAACAAACTCTTGAGAAAATTGAAGTTATAGAGAATGCGTTAAAAGGTTTTGTTCGCTCCAATAAGTATGTTCCATGCCCAGCCGTTGCTAACGTGCTTGAAAGCAATACTAATTTCGGTAAATCTGTTGCTTATAATGCAACAACACATATTTGCGATGGAAGCAGCTTAGCAAACAGCACCGGTGCTGTTCCTGTCCGCACACTCAACCTTGATGATAATTATACTTATGATGGCTGGGGACGCAAATTTGCTTTCCGCACGTCTGATTACTCCGGCTCCAAGCTAGATTTTGACAGCATTGATTTTCATGGAGATATTGCCGTAGTTGATACTAAAGGTATTAACAAAACAGATATTAATGAATTACCACCTAACAATAACGGAGCTATCTACTTAATAATAAGTTATGGCAGCAATGGTAAGGACGTAGCATACCGTAAAAACGATACAACTACCCCACCTTCACAAGCAACAGGTATGGAAAGAAGCAATACTGACCATACTAGTAAAATTTATGTACAGTCACCAAAATCCGCAACATTTGATGATATAGTTGCATATGGTATGAAAAAGAGGATTCTACCACCTAGAAGCATAGCATCGCCATTACAAATAGATGCACTTGCTTGCGAAAATGCCGGTGCAATTATGAAAAACTCAAGGTCAGCACTTAATACCTTCGCTACAGATTCAAATGGTTCAACTGCACGTGCTGATCTTATATATAAAAATGCTAAGAAAATATATGCATTATGCCAAAATGCACCAACAAGCCAGTTTATTCCAGCCAATATAACTAATCTAAGATTATGGCTTGATGCTAATGATAATTTAAGCCTGTATGGAACTACAGTAGTTGCAAATGGATCCTCAGATTGCACAACTGGAGCCGCGCCAGCTAATAATAGCTATATAGGATGCTGGAAAGATAAAAGCGGCCTTGGTTACGATGCAAAAAATACATCAACATCAGCGAATCGGCCTATATATACCACCGCAGTACTAAATAATAAGGCAATGTTAAATTTTTCAGGTACTGCAAATAGCTTACTAAAAAGCACTATACCTTCACCATATATAACTTCTTCTATAACCTATATGATTGTAGCAAAACGAACAGCCGGTGTAGCTAATGCATCTTCATTTAATGCTTTAGGCTCAGGACAAACAGGTGATGCTTCTAACACAACCTCTTTTACAGGATTTTACGAAGGGGCTAGTCCATGGCCTCTAATAAGGGGATATAGAGATACCACAGCACAAAGCTACATGACTAACCCTGGTAGTGCTGCTTATATTGGTGCTGGTATTTATAATGGTACTAATTTTACTATGTATATAAACGGAACTTCAGGAACGCCAACCACTTCAGGTGCTACAGGTAATTTTAATATCGCAGAATTTCATATAGGAGACAGAGTAGATGTTCCAGGAGGAAACTCTAAATGGAATGGCTACATCGGTGAAATTATAGTTTATGACCGCGCGCTTAATGACACTGAACGTGCAGGCATTGAAAACTACCTCTCTAATAAATGGGCAATAACACTTACATCTACGGCCATAAATACCTGCCCAACAGGTATGACATTCCAGAAAAGCGCTGCCCGTCCTGAAGGCTCATGCCAATGCCCATCCGGTAAAGTTTTTTACCAGGAATTAAATAACACTAGTGCATGTCTATATGGCAATTCAGTGGTTTTTAATAGCTGCATAGACGATCCTACCACCTCAACAATAACATACAGCCCAGCACCTACTAACAGCGGCCTGTCATTATGGCTTGATGCCAATGATTGTGCAACGGTTAAGCTTGCTGCAGGAAGTAAAGTTAAAATGTGGATGGATAAAAGCCCAGTTATGAATGCTGCAACCGGAGGCGGAAGTGTCCCTACTGGCAATAATGTTTCGCAAGAAGTAGACTCTAAACGTCCGGCATATACAGAAGCTACGCTAAATAGTAAGCCAGTTATACGTTTTGACGGCACAACAGATTTTATGGCCAGCGTGGCAAACCCAGGCCAGGCCCCAGGTAATGACTCAACAGTAATTGCAGTTGCTGGGATAACTACTAACCCATTAAGCGGAACTAACCCTACCGTAGCATCATTTGGCAGTAATACTGGAAGTTTAGGCTGGATGCTGTTTTATAATAGCTCTTCATCATATAGTATTACAATGCAGGCAAGACGCACCGGAGTCTGGGGTAGTGATATTGCTATACATAATACTACTCCATCAACCACCACTACCAGATACTATGTTATGTCTGGCTGGACATCAGGCACCACCACCAGAGTTTATGTTAACGGACAAATTGTTACTGGGGCAACCAGCGCTGGCGGAAATTTAAATTATGGCTCAAGCCCAAAATTTGAAATTGGCTCCAGCGCAGGTGGACAGAACTTATTCAAAGGGGATATTGCAGAGGTATTGGTATATAACCGCGTACTTAGCAATACTGAACGTGTAGCTATTGAGGGTGAATATCTTGCCAATAAATGGGGCTTGTTTATGGATCCAATTAACAGATATGGCAATATCTCAACTCCTGAATTATGGCTGGATGCTAGTGATACTGATACTGTATTCGCAACATCCTGCAGTAGCGGAAAAGCTAACGAAGGTAATGCTGTTGTTTGTTGGACAGATAAAGTTACCGGGACAACACGCGCTGTTACAGCAAGTGGAGTAAATATGCCAAAATATACCCTTGGAAGAATACTTGGCAAACCAGCCATAGTATTCGATGGTGTTAATGATTACCTAACTCATGCAACCTTACCTTCATTTAGTAGCGGCTCTATGACAGGTGTAACAATATTTGCTGTGTTCCAAAATGCAGTTGAAACACCAACTGCAAAAGAAGCAATATATTCAGTTGGTAGCGCAACAAATATGTATAGCTTTGCAATATCAGCTGCCGGGGCCTTTGGTATAAATGATACTTCAGCATCTACAACATATAAAGGCCGCCTCGTATCAACCCTTGTACCTACCCCTCAGTTGATGACCGCTCCTCACATCTACGCCGCACAATTTACTCCAAGTAATACAGGTGCTGGGCATAGAATATGGGTGGATGGAGTTGAGCCAGGAACTTACAACCCTAACAGCACCCTAACTAGCCACGCATTCGGAAATGGTATTAATATAGGAGCACTTAATGCTGCAGCTTCACCATTCCACGGCGATATTGGCGAAATTATAGTTTACAATACACCTTCTGCTTCTTCTTATATGTCAGATATTGACCGCAAAGAAGTTGAGCAATACTTATCTTCGAAATGGGGAATTGCGGTTACTCCATAGATATTTTAGTTACATCCCGCATAAAATCTTGAAGGAAGATTTTTACGTTGGTGTGAGCTTAAACGTCTGACATCACAGCTAGCCACTACTTCTTATCATAAGGATTATCATTCTTCCTAAACATCACGCGCATAGGAACACCTGGCAAACCAAAGTATTCACGCAGTGCATTGGTAATGTAGCGCTTATAGCTATCTGGCAGGTCTTCAGGCCTGTTAGCAAAAATAGTAAATGTAGGCGGGCGACGGTTACCTTGCGTGATGTATTTTAGTCTAATACGCTTTTTATTTTTACCAAGTGGCGGCAGATGCTCACTTTCAGCAACACGCAACCATTCATTTAAATGTGATGTAGTAACACGCTTATTCCACACCTCATAAGCCTTCAAGCAAGCTTTAATAACATCCCTGATATGTTGGCCATTTAAAGCAGAAATTGGAACCAGAGGCACACCTTTTATCGCAGGGAGTACTTGCTCAACCGCATATTCTAATTCCTTAAGAGCCTCTTTTTTCTCTTTTATCAAGTCCCATTTATTTAGCGCTATAACTACCGCCCTGCCCTCGCGGATAATCTGCTCTGCAATAGAAAGATCCTGTTTTTCAAATGGAATTGTAGCATCGATCATAAGGATTGCTATGTGGGCATAGCGTAGAGCACGCAGTGAATCACCCACAGAAAGCTTTTCTAACTTACCAGTAACATTGGCGCGGCGACGAATTCCCGCCGTATCTATAAGACGGATTTTTTTACCCTCGAACTCCCAATCAATAGCTATGGAATCACGGGTGATACCAGCTTCAGGGCCAGTTAAAACACGCTCTTCACCACAGAGCTTATTTAGAAGGGTTGATTTTCCGGTATTAGGACGCCCGACTATTGCAATTTGTATGGATTTATCTTCTCCATCATTCTCACGCTCAACATTCAGCTCACCCATTCTGGCATCATGTTCTTCCTTGTATGGCGCAATAGCATCATATAAATCAGCCATACCTTCATTATGCTCAGCTGAAATTGGAATGATTCTTTTAAACCCTAGCTTAAACGCTTCATTTATGCCGTCATCACCTTGCGTGCCTTCGCATTTATTTACTATCAGCACTATTTCACGGTCTTTTTTTCTTAACCATTTTGCGAAAAACTTATCTGCGGGAGTCAAGCCAGCACGCCCATCAATCATCATCAGGCACAAATCTGCCTCATCGACAGCTGTTTCAGTTTGTTTCATCATACGGGTTTCAAGAGCATCAGCCTCAGCTTCTTCCAAACCGGCCGTATCAATCAGCTTAAATTCAAGTGATGCAATCCTGCCCTGCCCTTCGCGTCTATCGCGCGTAACACCTGGCATATCATCTACAAGCGCATGCTTCTTACCGGTTAACCGATTGAATAATGTCGATTTTCCAACGTTAGGACGGCCGATAATTGCAACTGTAAACATAGTGTTAAGTGTTAGTGTTAAGTGTTAGTAAATTTAGTGCAAGTGCAAGTTATTAGTGCAAGTAAGCAAGAATTGGCGCGGGAGCGGGTTTGTAACCCGCTCCCCATATTCATGTCCAGATGTTTACATGAATATCCAGACGGGGTTACAAACCCGCATCTGGCGACAAAATTCTTGCTTGCACTAACAACTTCTTAAGCCGCCTTCTTCGCCTTCGCTCTCCCTGCAAGCGCAGCCTGAGCCGCTGCCAGCCTTGCAATCGGCACACGGTATGGCGAGCATGAAACGTAATCTAATCCAATTTCCTGGCAGAAATGCACTGAATCGGGGTTACCACCATGTTCACCGCAAATACCAAGTTTAATTTCAGGACGTGTTTTGCGTCCCCTCTCAACGGCGATAGATATTAACTCACCTACCCCATCCCTATCTAATCTTACGAATGGATCATGTTCAAAAATTCCAGCTTTTTTATAATCACCAATGAATGATGCTGCATCATCACGCGAAATACCAAGCGTTGTCTGTGTCAGATCATTTGTACCAAAGCTAAAGAATTCTGCAGTTTGTGCAATTTCACCAGCCATAATAGCCGCACGTGGTAACTCGATCATCGTGCCGACTAAATAATCCAGCTTTTTGCCTTTTTCAGCAAACACAGCACTTGCAGTATCATCAATCACTTTCTTAAGGATATCGAGCTCTTTTTTACTAAGCGCTAGTGGTATCATCACCTCAGGTTTTACCTGAGATCCCTGTTTATTGCTTACTTCCACAGCAGCCTCAAATATTGCACGCGCCTGAATTTCATAAATTTCAGGATAAGTAATACCTAAACGGCAACCACGGTGACCAAGCATCGGATTATGCTCAGAAAGCTGGCTAGAACGGCGTTTTACATCTTCAACGCTTACACCAGCAACTGTAGCAACCTCGATCATATCTTCATCAGTGTGAGGCAGGAACTCATGTAGTGGTGGATCAAGCAGGCGAATAGTTACCGGCAGGCCATCCATAATATTGAATAACTCAATAAAATCAGCGCGTTGCATTGGCAATAGTTTTGCAAGCGCAGTACGGCGGCCTTTTTCATCTTCAGCCAGAATCATTTCACGCACAGCAACAATACGGCTCGCTTCAAAGAACATATGTTCAGTGCGGCACAGACCAATACCCTCAGCACCGAATTTACGAGCAGTTGCCGCATCTTCAGGAGTTTCAGCGTTTGAACGAACTTTCAACTCACGAATCTCGTCAGCCCACTGCATAACTTGCGCAAAATCATCAGACAGTTTTGGCTGGATTGTCGGCACTTGCCCAAGAATAACTTCACCAGTTGAGCCGTTAATAGTAATTACATCACCTTCTTTACCATCTACTCCACCAGCTTTAAAGGTCTTGGTTTTGTAGTCGATACGAAGTCCGCCAGCGCCAGAAACGCAAGGTTTACCCATACCACGGGCAACCACCGCCGCGTGCGATGTCATACCACCACGGGCAGTTAAAATTCCTTCAGAAACGTGCATACCGTGAATATCTTCCGGGCTGGTTTCCATACGAACAAGGATAACCTTCTCACCAGCTGCTGCGCGGGTTTCCGCATCTTCAGCAGTAAATACCACAATACCAGATGCAGCTCCCGGAGACGCCGGAAGTCCACGGTCAATCACACGTCGGTGAGCTTTCGGATCAAGCGTTGGGTGCAATAATTGGTCAAGCGAAGCAGGATCGATACGCCTTATCGCCTCTTCCTTATCAATAATTCCTTCTTTTACCATATCCACAGCGATTTTTATCGCAGCTGGGGCAGTACGTTTACCATTACGTGTTTGCAGAATCCAAAGCTTCCTGTCCTGAACAGTAAACTCAATATCCTGCATATCTTTATAATGCTTCTCAAGCCTTTGATAAACCTTAACTAAATCAGTATACACATCGCCCATTTCTTCTTCCATTGAAGGAAGGTCGCTACTTTGCTTTTTCTTACCAACAATAGTAATTTGCTGCGGCGTACGGATACCAGCCACCACGTCCTCTCCTTGCGCATTTACAAGGTATTCGCCATAAAAATCATTATCACCGGTTGAAGGGTCACGCGTGAATGCAACACCTGTTGCACAATCCTGCCCCATGTTACCAAATACCATCGACTGGATATTAACCGCAGTTCCCCAGCTTTCAGGAATGTCATTTAGCTTTCTATATGTTATGGCACGCGCATTCATCCATGAACCAAACACAGCGTCAATCGCACCCCAAATTTGCTCATTCACATCCTGTGGAAACGGCCTGCCCAACTCTTCATGCACTTTATCTTTATAAGCCTGAACCAAAGCTTTTAGATCTGCCGCATCTAATTCGGTATCCTGAGTAACGCCCTTATCTTGCTTTGCAAGATCAAGTAGCTCTTCAAAATCATGATGCTCTACACCCAAAACCACATCAGAATACATCTGAATAAAACGGCGGTAGCTATCATAAGCAAAGCGGTCATTGCCGCTTTTTTTAGCAAGACCTAACACTGTCTCATCATTTAAGCCAAGGTTGAGGACGGTATCCATCATTCCAGGCATTGAAGCACGTGCGCCAGAACGCACAGAAACCAACAGTGGGTTTTCCGCATCACCAAATTTTTTGCCTAAAGTTTTTTCTATTTGGCCAAGCGCCTCTTTTACTTGCGGCTCAAGGTCGCCAGGGTATTTGCGGCCATTTTTATAGTATGCTGTGCATAATTCAGTAGTGATTGTAAATCCTGGAGGAACTGGCAACCCTAAAGTACACATTTCTGCCAGGTTAGCGCCTTTGCCACCAAGCAGTTCCTTCATCTTGGCATTGCCTTCTGCCGCGCCGTCACCAAAGCTATAAACCCATTTATTCATATGCGTAACACCCATTAGTTAACCCTCCGCAAAGGTCGGAAAATAATAGGGCGTAGTATATAGATGAAAATAGTTAATTAGTAAAATGCTAAATCGATGTGTAGTGAAATAGTTGCTGATTCTGACTTCTAAGGTGCAGGATGCAACAGTTCGCATTCCTATGGTAATCCCAATATTTTCTTTAACTATTACCCAGTATTATAAATCAATACTCTAAACGCCTTATATTATTACAACTAATAGTTATTGGGTGAGAAGTTTTAATGGTTTTTATTGACAATTACAACAATTGCATGTATTTTGTTACAAATTTAATTTGGAGCTATACCGTGAGCAGAGAAGTAAGAAATTTTAGTTATTTTGATAGTGATAGAATAACGATTGAATCCGTCTCATCAGATGCAAATAGCGATGTTGGTTCAGCTGATAGTGACACATACTATAGCCCTTCACATGTTGACACCATTCGTCCAAGAAGTCATTCTCTCTCTTCCAGCAACTCTATTGAATCTATTGAAGGACCTGCACCTACATATGCAGCTCGTGTTACTTCATTCGAAAGAACTGGTCACAGTTTTTCTGATTCTGATAGCACACTTTCAGCAAATTCATATGGTAGTCTTCCATATTATGACTTCAGTTCTTCGGATTCTGACTCTGATGAATCTATTAAAGGACCTGCACCTTCATATGCAGCTCGTGTTACTTCATTCGAAAGAACTGCTCACAGTTCTTCGGATTCTGACAGCTCATTTTCAGCTATTTCATGCGGTAGTGATCAATATTATAGCTCTTCGCATATTGCTACCCTTCGCCAAAGAAGTCATTCTCTTTCTTCCACAAACTCTGATGAATCTATTAAAGGACCTGCACCTGCACCTGCACCTCCGGTTATCTCAAATTCTCACATAATACGCGTTCGTCCAAGAAGTTATTCAAATTCAACAGAACACGTCTCATCTATTGGGCGTCCAAGGCGCAATTCGGATTCACCAGAACGATATATTGAAACTGAAGGACTGATGCCAACGGCAGCCGCAGCGGAGTCTTTTGCAAAATCGAAATCTAGCTCTAAAATTTCTGTTCACACAGAAGCAAACTCGCACGAAGACGAACGGTTGGCTAAAAACAAAAAACTAATTACTTTTGACAGGATATTCGCAGCGGTTAGCATAGCAACGAATGCTAAAATAAGATCAAAGATTGTACAAAAATGGCTTCGATGGCTTGAATTAAATAGTCAACAAGCTACTTTTGATAACATATTAGCACTCCTAGATAAAGTAACAGATGACAATACAATTAATTATCTTGCCGAACGTCTTGGAGAGATAAAACAACAAATTACTTTTGATAACTTACTAGAACTCATGGAAAAAGTATCACCAGATTATAAAAAAGTAAATATTGCTCAACCATGGTATAGGAATTCAGAGCGACAAATTTCTGTAGAGCAAATTATAAGGCTGATGAGTGCAATAACAGTTGAGTCTTCAAAAATTTATATAGCTAAAGTATGCCTTGAGAAACCAAACTCAAAAGCTACTGTTACAGATGTCCTAACGCTTATGAATGAGGTGGGTAAATACAAATCTCGTTACAAAATTGCCAATGGATATCTTAAAAGCCCAAATACAAAAGCCGATACTGAAGACGTCATAATGCTAATCGACAAAGTTAATGGTAGCAAAGAGAAAGCAAGAATCGCAAATGCATATCTTAAAAATCCGAATACTAAAGTTCTTGTAACAGATGCCGTAACTTTAATAAGAAAAATAGAAGATAATAATTTAAAAGTGAAAATTGGTTTAAAATATCTCTTAAACCCATGTTCAAAAACTTCATCACATGGTATCTATAATGATATTATTCTATTAATGATGGGTATAGGAGAGAGAAACGACATCGCTGTAGAATATCTTTCAAACCCGAACTCAAAAGCCACATTTAAAGATATCGAAATGTTAATGCATATCCCTAGTTACGTGGCTTATGAGAGCAGAACTCCTAAAGAAAAATTCGCTGTCGTATATCTTAAAAACCCAAATACAAAAATTACTTTTGAAGAGGTTCAGAAGCTTATAAGTGAAGTGGGTCGCGATCAGGAGAAAGCCGCCATCACCGTAGCATATCTAGAAAAAAATCCCCAAACTACTTTAGTACAAGTCAAAGAGCTGATGGGTGGAATAACAGATGACAATATAAAAATATTTATAGCTAAAGAATGGCTAAAAAACTTTGAAGAAGAAAAGAAAGTAGAGAAGCTAATAGAGCTTTTTGAGCAAAGTGAGCTACGATACAATACTAAAAACATAGCTGAACTTGTAGGTGCAGAACTAGACGATTATATCGTAGACATCGCAAACTCATTTTATTCTACAGCTCCGTACTTAAAAGTTTTATTCTATAAAGAATTTATTATTGACGATATTGAACTAGCAAAAAAAGCAGTTGCCTCTATCGATAACGATAATGATGCAGTTGATCTTATTCGACATATAAATGAAGACTTAGACGATAAAGAAGACCTTCTAGAAATAATCGATGGCAGGATAGATAAAAAATTCAGGTCACTTAGTAATATTTTTAGAGACAAAACAATATACGAAGTCTTAACGCAAGATGGAGTAAATATAGTTGACGAGGAGTTTGGCGAAGATGCTTTAACGCTAAAAGCCGCCAATCTATTTACTTATTATTATATGCACGACGATATTGGGGTTTTCTTATCAGTTGTAAGCCCTAAATTTATTGAAGAAATAAAAGCTAATTTCGTTTTACCAGAAACTGTAGCATTCCTATCTCAAAATGAATTTAATATGATAAATTCATTAACAGACAATAAGCTTACTAATCTGCCTACTTTCGTATCTTTGTGCTCATACATTCGCACAAATAAAAAAGAAGTTCCCATTATAAATTCAGAAGATTTTAAAATTAATGCTGAAAAAGGCAAATATGAAGTAGAGCAAGAAAACTCTATGAATGAGCAAATCAGTAATATGTTAAAATCTGCTGATAATATCGAGCAAGAAAATATTCAATCATTTATTCGCCTGCTATTGCAAGATGAAAAGCTTAATTTTTCTGAAGACTCCCTTGAAAAACTAACTGAGTTATTTAACGCAAGAATTAAGGAAATAGCTTTTATTCTAGGTGAAGCAGGCGGACCAGACTACTTGTGTAGTGTACTTTACACTATAAACGATGGCTGCGTAGCAAATATCGCAACTAATCTAAATAAAGCAATCAATAGCTTCCTTATTACTGACCCAACCGCCAGATTACTTGACGCGTTTATATCTGGCCCGATGCTTGCTGAACTAAGCAAACGAGGTAGCGATATTTTAGGAGCCTCAGCAACAGGTTTTGATTACTTAAATGAGAGAATTGTGACTACAAACCGCATTTCTCCAATTGGCTTAGTAAATGCCTTAGGGGATGGCGATAAAACAGAATACCTTAAAGAATCTCTAAAACTTAAAGGAGCTAGTTTTACTGACTACATGCTCCCTCTTTATGATGAAGTGTTTGAAGGAGCTGAAAAGGCAGCAGGAAGTATAGCTACTTTACTTGCACTTAAAAAATCCTTACCTGAGGAAGACTTTAAGTTAATTAGGGGTAGCTTCACAGAGCACATTAAAAAATCAGAAGAATATCCCGAAGAATTACGTAGTGCTATAAATAGAGTTTGGGCAAAAACAGAGTTACGCGAGTATGCATTGCAAGATAACAGCAAAACATTAAGCAACAAACCTTTGCAGGAGTTAATTAAAGCTTGTAAAGGCGCTGGATGTAAACAGGAAGAGCTTAAATCAACTCTGGTTGGTACTACAATGCAAAATACTGCAAATGTTGAAATTGATAGAGTATTTAATGAGCGAAAGAGGTGATTAACCAATCATCCCCAGCCACTCATCTTCGGTCAGTATTTTTACGCCAAGTTCGGCGGCGGCTTTAAGTTTAGACCCGGCATCTTCACCAGCCACCACATAATCGGTCTTTTTTGATACTGATGCTCCCACTTTTGCCCCAAGTCCTTCCGCCTGGGCTTTAGCTTCCGCGCGGGTCATCTTTACCAAACTGCCAGTAAATACAACGGTTTTTCCAGCAATTGGGGAATCGGTTTTAGGCGCTGCCAATGGCTCTATAGTTAGAATCGATGCAAGCTCATCAATAGCTTTTATATTATGTTCTTCTGCAAAAAAATGGATAATAGAGTTGGCAACTTTAATACCTACCCCATCTATAGACATTAGCTCTTTGTATTCCTCCGATTCTGAGGAAACAGCCTTTAACATTGAGTCACGCCAATTAGAAAAACTGCCATAATTTAAGGCTAACAATCGCGCATTAGTGCTACCAATAAACCTTATACCAATGGCGTAGATAAAGCGATCTAATGAAATTTTTCGCCTGTCATTGATAGCTTTAAATAGGTTTTCTGCCGATTTTTTTCCCCACCCTTCGCGGTTAGCAATGGAACCCAGGCTCTTTTTATCGCTCTCTTCTAAATAGAAAATATCCGCTGCTTTAGTAATTACACCATCACTCCAGAAAGCTTCTATCTGCTTTTCACCTAAACCTTCAATATCAAAGGCATTACGTGATACAAAATGCTTCAGGCTTTCAACAGTCTGGGCGCGACATATTAAGCCCCCAGTGCAGCGCCTAACAGCCTCACCTTCCTCGCGCACCGCCATACTGCCACATACCGGGCAAGTATCAGGATATATAAATTTATGAGAATTTTTTGGACGTTTTTCTAAATCAACTCCTACAATTTGTGGGATCACATCACCAGCGCGCTGAATAGTAACAGTATCTCCTTCACGCACATCTTTACGCTGGATTTCATCTTCGTTATGCAGCGTTGCATTTGATACCACAACTCCACCAACATTGATTGGCGTTAGTCTTGCCACAGGGGTAAGCGCTCCTGTACGGCCAACCTGCACAACTATTTTCTCCAAAATAGTCTTCGCCTGCTCTGCGGGAAATTTATGAGCAATGGCCCAGCGCGGACTGCGGCTGACAAAACCCAAACGATGTTGCCAATCAAACCGGTTTATTTTGTAAACTATGCCATCAATATCATAATCAAGATTTGGTCGCATTATGTATAAATCATCATAAAATTCAACAAGTTCATCAGTGTTTTTAACAATTTTCGCTAGTGGGTTGGTACAAAATCCTAATTGTCCAAACGCTTCTGTTACACCCGACTGCTTGTCGGAAAGGGGAGTGCTAATTTCTCCAAGGCCATAAACAAAATAACGTAAATTTCGCCCTGCCGTAATTGATGAATCTAGTTGGCGCAGTGATCCGGCCGCTGCATTGCGTGGATTGGCAAATATCTTACCATTTTTTTCCGCCTGTCTTTTGTTCAGCAGTAGAAAATCCTCATGCGACATATAAACTTCGCCGCGTACTTCCAATATGTCGGGAGCGTTTTTCAAACGAGATGGAAACCCGACTACACAACGTAGGTTATTGGTTATATCTTCACCAGTTGTACCATCCCCACGGGTAGCACCTTGTACGAATTTTCCATTTTCAAAACGAGCAGAAAATGAAAGACCATCAATTTTTGGTTCAGCAAATACTTCTATAGTCTCATTTTCCGATAGTCCAAGAAAGCGCCTTACTCTATCGAAAAAATCTTCTACATCCTGCCTGGAAAAAGCATTAGCAAGTGATAGCATAGGAACTTTATGAGTAACCTTGTTAAACTGCTCGCTTACTGTACCGCCCACCCGTTTAGAAGGACTATCCTCTCTAACCAAATCAGGAAACCTGGATTCTATAGCCTCATTGCGAAGGCGTAGCTTATCATACTTGGCATCGGTAATTTCAGGGGCATCGTTGGTGTGGTATAGCATATCGTGACGGGCTATTTCGCCCGCAAGCCTGGCTAATTCGCCTTCCGCCTGTTCTCTTGAAAGCTTCTCAACCTCTACATTTTCTGGTCTTTCCTGATAGTCAAAAAGACTAGTCATTTAAGCCGCCTCCAAATTAAGTAATCGCACAGCCGCAGCACGTGCTTCCTCAGTAATCTCTTTACCAGCTAACATACGCGCCAGTTCTTCAGTGCGCTCAGTTTCTGATAGGACAGTCACGTTTGTTGTTGTTCCAGCTTTGCTTTGCGTCTTTTGTACTTTTAAATGCAGCCCACCCTTTGCCGCCACTTGTGGCTGATGAGTGATGGCAAATACCTGTAATTTTTTACCAAGTGCAGCAAGGCGCGCACCCACCGCATCTGCAACTGCTCCGCCAATACCGGTATCCACCTCATCAAAAATCATAGTTGGCACTGACTTAACATCAGATAAAACAACCTTAAGCGCCAGCATAAAACGCGACAACTCTCCGCCTGATGCAATTTTAGCAAGTGGTGCAAATGGCGATCCAGGGTTAGTACTCACCAGGAATGCAACCCGGTTGAATCCATCTTCTGACCAACTTGCCTCATTCAAATCTTCGATAGAAACTTGCAATCGCGAATTTTCCATTTTAAGTGGCGCAAGTTCTTTTGTTAGAACTTTCTCTAATTTTTCAGCGGCTTTTTTACGCGCATCAGAAAGTTTTTGCGCGGCCTCTACATATAGCTTTTTAGCCTCAGATAATTCCTTTTGTAAAGCTTCAATATGCGCTTCCTTATTGGCTAACAAATCAAGTTTGGCAGCAATTGTATCAGCGTATGATTGTAAATCATCTACCGCAACATTATGCTTTCTAGCGGCGGCGCGCAAACCAAACAATCTTTCTTCAATTTCTTCTAATGAGTCAGCATTATCTTCAATACCGCCTGCAATGTTATCCATCTGGCTAAGAGCTTCACTTATTTCAATAGATGCCGAGTCCAGCATTTTTGCGATATCAGAAAATTTTGGATTTAAATCAGCATTTTTTATTAATATATTCTGAGCGATCTGCAGTGACTTTTCAACATTATTATCAGCAATGGCACTGCTTGCCGCCGTTACCGCTTCAATTAATTTTTCGCGATTAACCAGCAAACTACGTTTTTCAGCCAGATCACTTTCTAAACCAGGAGAAGGCCGTAAATCTTGCAATTCTTTTAAGACAAACTTTAGGTAATCTTCTTCTGCCGCCGCTTTAGACTCATCTTCCTGCAATTGGGTAAGCCTGGTTCTTAATTCATTATATTTTATGTATTTCCCTTTCGTATCAGAAAGTAAAGAATCTAAACGACCGTATTGGTCTATTACTGACCTGTGCATTTTGCTGCTTAATAATCCACGCTGGTCATGCTGCCCATGGATTTCTATTAACTGCTCCGCAGCATCACCAAGTAAATTAACGCCAACAGGCATATCATTAATAAATGATTTTGTTTTCCCATCCTGATAAATTACCCGGCGTAAAAACACCTCATCATCTACCTCTACCCCCTGCTCTTCCAGCAAAGCAATAAGATGCTTATTATTTTTTACATTAAATGTTGCAGTAACACTGCCTTGAGATTGGCCAGCCCTAAGCAATCCAGAGGATGCACGACCACCCAGCGCTAATCCTAATGCATCTAATAAAATAGATTTACCCGCACCTGTTTCACCAGTTAATACGCAAAAGCCATCGGTTAATGATACTTCGAGCTTATCGATTAGTACGATGTTAGAAATAAATAGGTTGGTTAGCATGATTATATCTTTCGATTGGAATCAGAATCTGGAATCCGGATCTAGCATCATGATTTCAGGATTCTTAATTCTAGATTCTATTTACCAAAAAAAGGCCATCTCCATCCAGAAAACCAACCTTTTGATTTTGAGTGAGGCGGCTGGGCACCAGTCAATGGCTCCCCTACAGCACCCGATTCTACATTAAGGTCGATATCTTCAATAAGGTCACGGCCAACCACTCCATCTTTTACCGGTGGCTCACTTTTCCTGAATGTCATGCCTTTCCAGCTTCTAAAATCATACCATTTGCCTGCGGAATCACCATGGTTTTTTGCGAAGCTTTTCTTACCTTCAATTAGGTCATAACTACGTTCATACCACTTACTTTCAGGAAAGTTATAACCCAAAACGGCCGCATATTTAATGGCTTCATCACGCGCGCCTAGTAGCAAGTGCGCCTCTACCAAACGATGCAAAGCTTCCGGCACGTGGGCTGTTGTATCATATTTTTTTATAACAATCTGGAACCGGTTTATTGCAGAAATTATGTTACCATGTTTTATATAATAACGCCCTACATCAACTTCTTTTCCGGCAAGATGGTCATTCACCAAGTCGATTTTTAATTGTGCATCAAGAGAATATTTAGTATCAGGGAAACGCGTAATAACCTCTTGTAATGCCGTTTTAGCATAATCGCTATAGCTCTGGTCTTTAGTTATCTCTGATATTTGCTCATAGTAGCATAATGCTTTTAAATAGTAAGCATAAGGTACATCGACATTCCCCGGATGCAATTTCACAAAACGGTCCAGAGAGGCTACAGCAGCATCGTATTTTTCATCCTTATAACTGGCATAAGCCGACATAATTTCAGATTTAGTTGACCAATTTGAGTATGGATAAGTACGTTGTAACTCCTCAAATTTCTCGATAGCCTTATCGTAATGTTTTTTGCCCATTTCAGTTACGCCATCATTATACAACTCCTCAACGCTTGCAGTCGTACTTACTTCTGGTTTTTTACTGCTACATGAAGCAAATAAAAAAGCGCATAGTACAAGAGAGGTAATTCTAAGGATATTCATATAGGGATTCCTAAAATTTTTGCTAACGATATCGCATTATAAGTAGATGCTATAGAATTGCTAGCATTAAATTGAAAACAACAATTCAGCAACCATTCGTAATAGATAACTTCTTCTGCATAGAGTACCACTAGCTAAAATTAGTAATGAGGAGGTACAAAATGTCAAAAGAGCAAGCATTGCTCAAGAGAAAGAATAACAATCTCAGAAACGTGCGAAGGAAGGAAACCAGTATGAGCCAAGGCCACAAGTTTGGGCAAAATCTTTCGTAGAAGTTGTTAAGCAATCAAAAGCACACGAAATTTAAAAAATTTTAGTCCGTAGCACTGCAATATCGGCTATCTACCCACTAACCCATCAGCAAAAGCTTTTGCTTCAAATGGTTTTAAATCATCAATCCCCTCACCCACTCCAATTGCATGGATTGGTAGCCCAAATTGCTTGGCAAGACTTACTACCACTCCGCCTTTGGCTGTGCCATCCAGCTTTGTTACTATTATGCCAGTTATATTCATCATCTCTTTAAAGACTTTCACCTGGTTATTAGCATTTTGGCCTGTGGTCGCATCCAAAACTATTATACAATTATGCGGATAAGATTGATCAATTTTTTGCAGTACGCGCAGGATTTTTGTGAGCTCTTCCATAAGATTTTTCTTATTCTGCAAGCGGCCTGCAGTGTCTATAATTAAAACATCGGCTTTTTCATTGATAGCCTGCGCACATGCTTCGTATGCAACACTTGCAGGATCGCTTCCCTCAGCACCAGTTATTATCTGGCAACCAGAGCGCTTTGACCATACTTCTAATTGCTCCACCGCAGCCGCACGGAATGTATCACAAGCTGCAATTATCACAGATTTTGATTCAGCTTTAAATGTGCTGGCTAGTTTTCCGATAGTGGTAGTCTTACCACTACCATTCACACCACACATTAAAATAACCTGGGGTTTATGCTGGGATAAAATTGTAAGCGGAACAGCAACTGGAGCTAATATTTCGGCAACCGCTTCGGATAATTCTGATTTAACCTCATCTTCGGTAACTTCTTTATCAAATTTATTTTTTGCCAGTTTAGCTGTTATAAATGACGCTGTATCTACGCCTAAATCAGAAGTAATCAGCAAATCTTCTAAATCTTCTAGCGCAGCATCGTTTAATTTGCGACGGACAAAAACATCCTTCAGCCCCTCATTTAAACGTGACGAACTTTTACTAAGGCCAGACCTTAACTTACTTAACCAACCAGCTGATTTATCTTGATTATCCATGTTTGATTTAAACATTATACATGCAATGATTTTTATTTAATCTTAAATTAATTAAGAATCATACAAATAAAATAGCAAATATACAATGAATAACTAAAGAATAGCCTTATTGTTCAAGCATTATGAAAGAAATTATGCAATCTTTGCCATTCAGCGTAAGAGCATAATAATCATCATTAGATATACCATTTACAGTAGGATCTGTAACGCAATTTCCTAGAGATGATAAATATCCATCCATGCCACGCACTGTGCCAGTTGACGGATTTCCATCATCAGCTTTGGCGTCAATCTCCTCTGCCTGATTTGGAGTAAACACTCCCTGCGCTTGAATTGTAGTTGCACTAGCAACCGGCATACCCAGCACTAGTGAATTTGCACTAGTAATACCCATAATACCATACTCCAAGAAATATCCACCACCACTTCTTGATTTTGGCACATCCGCCTCTACAACAGCAGCGGCAGTTGTCTGCGTTCCCACAAATGTCGATTTTAACATTTTCGCATAAGACATATGCTGCCATGCGCGGTACCCTTCATAAACAGGAGTAGTTGCTGTATTTACAAATTCAATTTTACCATCACCATCGCCATCAGCATTTAACGAACTTCCCCAATATGCTACCGCACCCGTGAAATCACCAGGATATTGGTCATATTTTGCATAAAAACTATTTAATGATATTTTATATTCAGAACTTTCAGCAATTATAGCACGAATTTTCGCACTTTCTATCAGGTTAGTACCTTTTAGCACACCACCCATAATTATAGCAATTACAGCTATAACAACTGACATCTCAACCAGTGAAAAACCTGAGTTTTTATTGTACTTCAAGCTCACTTTGCCCACCAAAAATAATCTATATGAACGGCGTAAGCGCAGCAACTGCGCACGCGAGTATAATTTTTTTGCAAACTGAGGAAGACAAAATGGAAATACTTTATTGCTCATAGTGAAAATACCTTTTACTATCTACTGCATATTATTATAGGTAAAAATTGTTAATATTATGTTAACCTCCCGTTTCTGTCACCCTAAGCATATGAAACTAATGCCTTATACATTTTTATTACTAATATGGCTGTGTAGTATCGCCTATGCAGAACAAAAAGCAGTTATTGCAAGTGTTTCTGATAATCATATAATTACACTTGAAGATAGCACAAATTTGGAACTGGCAGGAATTATAATCCCTCCAGAATATAAAAAAAATGCCTCAGAAATAATAAGCAAATCTATTGGTCAGGGTGTATTACTTGTTTTTGGAGAGCAAAAGAAAAATAGACACGGGAACTATACAGCGCAGGTAAAGACTGAATCAGGACAATGGCTGCAACAGCTAATTCTAGAGGCTGGTTTGGCATATATTTACCCAAACAACGACACAATGCTTAAAGAAATGCAAAATGCCGAGCAACAAGCAAGAAGCAACAAAATAGGTCTTTGGCAGAACCAGTCAATACTCACAACTAATGAAGCAATTGAAAAAGTAGCTGAATATAAAGGTAAATTCACTATTGTAGAGGGTGAAATTTTTGCTATAAAAAAAGCCAAAGATAAGACTTATATAAATTTTGATACAGATTGGAAAACTGACTTTTCTATTGGTATCAGCAAAGAAAATACCAAAGATTTCGGTAAAATCACTGATCTTGTGGGTAAAAAAATCAGGGTTCGGGGCTGGTTGGAGTCATATAACGGCCCATTTATTGAGGTTTATCAGCCAGAACAGCTGGAAATTCTTTAAAACACTTCCAAAACCTTGAAAAATAAGCTATATACGTCATCATTATGAGTAACATTGAATTTACAAAAATGCATGGGCTAGGTAACGATTTTGTTATCATTGATAGCCGTAAGCAGCAATTTAAAGCCTCGCCGGAGGTAATCCGGCACATAGCTAACCGCCATAGAGGTATCGGTTGCGACCAGTTTGTATTGCTGGAAGAATCAAATAAAGCTGATGTTTTTATGCGTTTTTACAATGCAGATGGTAGCGAGTCTGGCGCATGTGGAAATGCTACAAGATGCGTTGCCTGGCTTATTATGCAGGAAAACGGGAAAGATAGTGCCGAACTTGAGAGTATATCTGGCATACTTTCTTGCAAAAAAGCTGGTCCCATGATGGTTTCTGTCAATATGGGCAAAGCTATGATTGACTGGAAACAAATCCCACTTAGCCAAGAAACTGATACGCTTAGCCTTGATATTGAAGCAGGAGTGCTTAAAAACCCGGTAGCAGTTAGTATGGGAAACCCACATGCTGTATTCTTTGTGGATAACATAAGAACTGTTCCATTACAAGAGCTTGGGCCAAAACTTGAACACCACAAAATATTCCCCCAGAGGGCAAATATTGGTGTTGCTGAAATTACCTCAAAAAATGAAATTAATTTGCGCGTTTGGGAGCGCGGCTCAGGTGAAACTGAGGCTTGCGGAACTGGTGCGTGCGCTGCAGCAGTAGCTGCATTAAGAAGCGGTCTTACTGGTAACAATGTTACCGTACACCTACCTGGTGGTGATCTGCAGATAGAAATACTTGCAGAAAATGTTGTTATAATGACCGGTCCTGCGGCGCTTGTGTTTAAGGGGGAGTGCTTTTTCTAGCAACAATTAATCGTTATGAAACAAGAAGTTATCACTTTTGGATGTCGACTTAACACCTATGAAAGCGAGGTTATTAAGAACAACCTCGTGGAATCCGGCCTTGATAACGTAATGGTGTTTAACACCTGCTCTGTTACAAAAGAGGCAGAAAGGCAGGCCAAGCAGGCTATCCGCCGCGCAAAACGCGATAACCCGGATGTTAAGATAATAGTTACAGGATGCTCCGCTCAAATTAACCCTGATCAATATGCAAAAATGGCAGAGGTTGATAAGGTCATAGGTAACGAAGAGAAAATGAAAGCTGAGAGTTTCAGTGGGCTTTCTATTGATAACGACGAGAAAGTATTAGTTAACGATATTATGTCGATTACAGAAACTGCATCGCATTTAATCAGCAGTATTGAAGGCCGCGCACGCGCGTTTGTACAGGTGCAAAATGGCTGTAACCACCGTTGCACATTCTGTATTATTCCTTACGGACGGGGAAACAGCCGCTCAGTACCACTTGGGGAGATTGTAACGCAGGTTAAGAAATTAGTTGAATCAGGCTATAATGAAATTGTAATAACCGGGGTTGATATAACAGATTACGGTAAGGATTTACCAGGCGCTCCGACTTTAGGGCAAATGATGAAACGCCTGTTGGCCCTAGTACCTAACCTTCCAAGGCTGCGCTTATCATCAGTTGACGTTGCAGAGTTAGATGATGATATATTTGAGCTTATTGCTAATGAAAAACGTTTAATGCCGCATTTCCATATATCGCTACAGGCTGG
>JAJONM010000077.1 GCA_021323415.1 Rickettsiaceae bacterium | reverse complement strand
AATCCAGGTATTAAGAAAAGCGGTGAAAGCAATGGGTAGCAACCCAGGCTGGCGTAATGTGAAGAGCCCAAGCGAAAGAGCAGCAGAGATGAATCCTGCATAAAAAGCTTTAAGTGCATCTAGCTCAGTTGTCACCCGCTTAAATGACGGGAGCCAGTATGGCTTATTCTCACGCACATAACCAATTGACAAGTAGTAACACTTAGTATACAATAGGGCGCACAATATTAATTTATTAGGTATTAGTATGGGATTAAGCGCAAAATTACGTCAGGATTATACAGAGTTAGCTGATAGCTATCTAAATGGTATTTCCGGTTATAGAACAACATCAGCTAAAGAAACCAAAGAACTTGCAGGAACCACAGGTATTATCGGTAAGCCAGAAGATGTTATACTGGCATTGCAATCATTACTTACCCCTCAAAATGGGTATACAGTACCAGAAGAACTTAAAGATACTATCTCACCTATTCAGGAATTACTTGATTCACCTGAGATGTATGTAAGAAATGCAGCTGATTTTCAGGAATTTAAAGATATTATAAAGTCGCGTATTACCAATAAAATTGAAGAATTACAGCAATTAAGCCCTGAAGCCGCTGCCAAAATAATAGATGAGAAAAAGAAGCAGAAAGAAGAAGCTAACAACAATAAAGACCTCATGGCTTCCAAAACCGCCCCTCAAGAAGGCGATGATTCCCATACAATTTCATTACAGCAAATGCTACTAGAGCAACAGGAATACTATAATAGATTAGAACGAGAGGAATTAGCAAGAGGACAAAACAGGCCGAATAATCAACAAAGAAACAATGTTATTAGTGAAGTGCAGCTAGATCAATTGGATCTTACAATAACACATTACCCATCTCGTACAGAAATCTCGCGAGGGCCACGACCGACTCCTATTACTCTTATTTCACCAAGGAACGCCTCAAATCTTGATAATACTAATCAAGGTACGAGAAACCAAAATGGAAATACAGCCTTACACCAACCTCCAGTACACAACGGACAAGGACAAAATGGCTTATTAGATCGCGCAAACAATCTCTTAGCACCAATTGAGCTTCCAATAACCCCAGGTGAATATCAAGCTTTGTTACAAGCCAGTACAGCATTATCAAATGCAAGAATGCGGTATGTAGGGCCTGTGCAACAAGGACAGCTACGACCAGATCCTAGTCCGATAGCCTCTCTCTCTCCTTCTGATATACGTAATGTGACATCAACAGCTAGAAACGCTACACCTAATACTATACCAGAAACGCAGCAGCCAGTTCCAGGTGGTTTTGCAGCTCGATTTGAACGGTCAGAACGTAGTTTCACAGGTATAATAGAAAGCAGGTTTCAAGATCACAACAGGCATTAATCGAATTTCACGAAGCCAGCCTGCTCTTCTGCTTAATAAGCCCTTGTGTTTTGGCACTAGCCTCTGCTATCACTCCCATCACTTCTTCAATCGAGCTAACAGCCCCAGAGTTAGTAGCTTCCATCACCTCTGCCACCACACCAGCAATATCCAAAAACCCAATCTGTCCCTTTAAGAAAGCCGCCACCGCCACCTCATTTGCCGTATTAAACACTGCCGGCATCGCCCCACCAGCCGCCAGCGCTGCCCTTGCAAGGCCAATAGCCGGGAACCTTTCATTATCGACCGCTTCAAACGTAAGCTTTCCAAGCTTCACCAAATCGAGCCTCTCGCCAGAAAGGGCAATGCGCGAAGGCCAGCTAAGCGCCACCGAAATCGGCGTACACATATCCGGCGTGCCAAGCTGCGCCAGCACCGAGCCATCATGGTATTCAACCATGCTATGCACAATCGACTCAGGATGCACCACAACCTCAATGCCCTTATTCATCATCGTGGCCGAATCTACCGAAATCTTGCTGCCCATGCTCCAATTCGGGTGGTTTACTGCTTCTTTTGGCGTCACCTTGGCCATCTGCTCACGGGTAAACGTGCGGAAAGGCCCACCTGAGGCTGTCAGCACAATTTTCGATACTAACTCCGGCTGCTTAAAATCAAATATCTGGAAGATTGCGCTATGCTCAGAATCAACCGGAATAAGCTCCCCGCCAGACTTTTTGACCTCATTCATCATCAAATCGCCCGCGCAAACCAGGCATTCCTTATTAGCCAGCGCAACCCGGCTTCCGCGCTTTACCGCCGCCATAGTAGGCAGCAGCCCCGCCGCCCCCACAATGGCCGACATCACGATATCCGATTGTCTTTCAGCCGCTTCGATAACAGCCTTCCCGCCCGCCATAGGCTTAACATTACTGCCAGAAAGCTCAGCTTTAAGATCACCAAGTAACGACTCATCCTCAATAACAGCCACTTTGGCTTTAAGCTCCCTCGCCTGCTTTGCAAGCAACTGTACATTGGATTTAGCCGTCAGTGCCACTACAGAATAACCATTTGACTGGTTGATAACTTTAACAGTATTGCAGCCAATAGAGCCAGTAGAGCCTAGGATTGTTATGGTTTTCATAAAACTCTTTAAATACTTGTGAGCGATTAGCGAACTCCTTAAAGCCCTCTCCCGTGGGGAGAGGGAGGGGTGAGGGGGCGGCTATGCTTACAAAAATCACGGACTTTTATAAATCTAGCTTTCGCCCCTCATCCTAACCTTCTCCCCACGGGAGAAGGGACTATAAGGATGCGCTGTCGCTTATACTTTTAAATCATTGCAAGAAAGTCCCACCCTTCAATACCGCAATGATAGCAAACACCGGAGCAACAGTAGTAAACCCATCCAGCCTATCCATCAGGCCGCCATGGCCAGGGATTAGAGTGCCACTATCTTTCACGCCAAACTTACGCTTTATCGCCGATTCCAGGAAATCCCCGGCTTGCGCTATCACTGCCAAAAATGCCGCAAATATCACCATCGAGAAAAACCCTGAAGAATTTATAAATATCGACGCAAAACCACCAACTAAGCCAGCTGCTGCCATGCCGCCTGCAAGCCCAGACCATGTTTTATTTGGACTGATTGCCGGGTAAATCTTAGGCCCCTGCAGTAACCTGCCGGTAAAGAACGCTGCAATATCAGTTGCCCAAACAATAAGCAGCATAATAATCACAACGCCAAAACCGCCATCCAGGCTTCTTAAATAAAGCAGAGATGCTGCAAATACAGCAACATAGACAACACCATAGTTCATCCATTTCCTGCGTTCTTCGTGGCCGATTGGCTTGTTAGGTGAAGTAACAATACCACACCATTCAAAGCTCATAATAACAGTAACCAGCACCACCATAGTGCTATACAAAGCACCACCCCGCCAGATTATTAACAAAACAATCGGAGCCAGTATCCCGGCAGAAATAATACGTTTTTGTAAGTTTTCTGATATTGAAATTTTAGGAAGTTCCATAACGGCGCTCTCGCTTTGTAAATTCAGATACAGCTTCTGTTATATGCTGTTTTTTGAAATCTGGCCACAAAATATCGATAAAAAACAGTTCTGTATATGCTATTTGCCACAACAGGAAATTGCTAAGGCGCTTTTCGCCACTGGTCCTGATCAGCAAATCCGGGTCTGGTATGTCATTTGTGTATAAAAACTGTGAGACCGTAGCTTCATCAATATTATCAATTCCCATATTGCCAGCTAACACTTCTGCCGCAATATTTTTCACTGCATATACAATCTCCTGCCGGCTGCCATAGCTAAGT
This sequence comes from Rickettsiaceae bacterium, assembly GCA_021323415.1. Classification (GTDB taxonomy): domain Bacteria; phylum Pseudomonadota; class Alphaproteobacteria; order Rickettsiales; family UBA6187; genus JAJONM01. The sequence goes on along the minus strand of JAJONM010000077.1, from coordinate 7,019 downwards.
GCAATAGTAAGGACTAATGACTTATTATCTCTGGTAAGGGTCTCAGCTTTATCAATTTCCTGCTTAATATCATCCGTAAGCTGCGACCTGTCACCTATAACCCGCAGGCAAATATCATTCTTATGCAACACCTTAAGTTCCTTACCCAGGTAATAACGCAGTAATTCCATCAAAGCATCGACTTCCTTAGCTGGCCTATTCCAGTTTTCCGATGAGAACGCATATAAAGTCAGGTATGCAACACCCATCTCTTTGCACGCTTCAATCGCCTCACGCACAGCATCTGCGCCCTTTTTATGTCCCGCAATACGTGGCAGGTTGCGCTGTTTAGCCCAGCGGCCATTGCCATCCATGATTATTGCTATGTGCTGGGGGATGAGAGGTTCGGGGTTTGATGGCATACTATACTTATACACTTGTGTTGATTGTCCGGCTATCGCTGGATGGTGTTTGCAACCTAAGTCCACATGTTCATTTCCTTTTACAGACATGAATATGAGGAATGGGTTACAAACCCATTCCCGCAAAGTAACACACTTACACTAACTACTTGCACTTGCACTAACTAAACCGCCATAATATCTTTTTCTTTAACGATCACAGCATCATCGATATTCTTCACGAACTCATCAGTAAGTTTTTGAATATCATCGCTTAAACGGTGGTGGTCATCTTTAGAAATATTGCCGTCTTTTTCCATTTTCTTAGCATGGTCCATACCATCACGGCGAACGTTACGCACAGCAATCCTGGCTTTTTCTGCAAACTGGTGCACAATCTTAACCATTTCCTTCCTGCGTTCTTCGCTCAAATCAGGCAATGGCACTCTTATCAAAGTACCTTCTGCAGAAGGATTAAGGCCAAGATGGGCGTTTTCTATAGCTTTTCTTACAGCCGCTGTATTAGATTGGTCCCAAACCTGCACAGTTAATAAACGGGCTTCCGGTGCGTTTACTGTTGCCACCTGGCCAATCGGCATCTTAGAACCATATACTTCTACAGCAATACCATCAAGCAGCGCCGGGTTAGCACGTCCGGTACGAAGACCTGATAAATCATGATGGTATGCAGTCATTGCCCCATCCATACGTTTACGCAAATCGCTAAGTAAATTATCCGGCATAATATATCTCCATTATTTTATTATTGTAAACAGGCCTTCACCAGAAACGGCCTTGGCAAAAGCACCTTTTGTATGTATAGAAAACACCAGAATCGGTATCTTGTTTTCGCGTGCAAGTGAAATGGCAGAGGCGTCCATAACCGCTAAATCATTGGTTAAAACCTCTTTGTAAGTCAGGCTTTCATAACGCTTGGCGTCTTTATCCTTTTTAGGGTCTGCCGAGTATACACCATCAACCTGAGTGCCTTTAAGTAGCGCATCACAGCCCATTTCAACAGCGCGTAAGGCAGCCGCAGTATCTGTTGTAAAGAACGGATTGCCAGTACCAGCGGCAAATATCACCACCCTGCCCTTTTCCATATGGCGCATAGCGCGGCGGCGGATATACGGTTCACACACTGTTGTCATCGGAATTGCCGATAACACGCGGCTTGGTACACCAAGGCTATCAAAACAATTTTGCAGAGCAAGTGCGTTCATGACTGTTGCCAGCATTCCCATATAATCAGCACTGGCGCGCTCCATACCAATTGCCGCCGCAGAAATCCCACGATAAATATTACCGCCACCAACGACTAAACAAACTTCAATACCCTTTTCCTGCACCTGTTTTACATCATTACAAATACGCTGAATTGTCTCTAAATCCTGGCCATATTTCTCTTTTCCCATCAATGATTCGCCTGATAATTTCAGCAGGACGCGCTTATATTCCATAATGACCATTCCAAATTAACGATAAACCAGGGGAATCTAGTACATCTGGAGTCTTTTGTTAAGATAAAAATGAAAAAGACTACTGCAGGAAGGGGTTTGTAACCCCTTCCTCACATTCATGTCAACTTTACAAATAGACATGAACATGTGAACGGGGTTACAAACCCCATCCAGCGATAGGCGTATCAATTTGAAAATTAAGCACTCTGTCATTCCCGCGCAGGCGGGAATCCACTGCCTAGATATTAATTTGTTACCTCACTTTAGCGACATTAGATTCCCGCCTGCGCGGGAATGACAAACGATAGTGCACCAATAAAAAAGGCGGACTTCCGCCCGCCTTTTCTAAAGTTCTTAATTCTAAAACTCTTGATTCTACCCCTGCGCCACTTTCGCAACTTCAGCAGCAAAATCCTCAACTTTCTTCTCAATACCTTCACCCAGTTCAAAACGGACATAAGAAACGATTTCAGTTGCGCCACCAATTTCTTTCTCAGCAGCTTTCAAAGCATCTTTCACTGGAGTTTTTCCATCCAACACGAAAGCCTGCTCAACTAAAACAACTTCTGCATAGTATTTACGCACACGGCCTTCGATCATTTTAGCAATAACATCTTCTGGCTTACCAGAAGCGCGCGCTTGCTCAGTGAAAATATTACGCTCACGCTCAACCAATGCCGGATCAACATCAGAAGTATTAAGCGCTATAGGGCGGGCAGCGGCGATGTGCATTGCAACTTTCTTACCAAAATCAGCTGCCTTTGCCTTATCACCAGCAGTTTTGAAGGCAACCAACACACCAATTTTACCCATGTTAGGAGCAGCAGCATTATGGATATAGCTTACAACTACATCACCAGAAACTTCCGCAGCACGGCGCAATTGCATGTTCTCACCAACAACGCCAACTAATTCAGCCACTTCCTGTTCAACAGTGTTAGCACTACCAGAGTAAGGAGTTTGCTTTAGTTTTTCGATATCAGCAGTTTTCTCAAATGCAACTTTAACAATGCCAGCAGCAAGGTTTTTGAACTTATCGTTCTTCGCAGCAAAGTCAGTTTCTGAGTTAAGCTCAATAACAACACCACGAGAAGCATCAGACGCAACCGCAACCAAACCTTCAGCCGCAACACGGCCAGATTTTTTAGCAGCAGCAGAAAGGCCTTTTTTGCGTAGCCAGTCAATCGCCTCTTCCATGTTACCATTACATTCAGTTAGCGCTTTTTTGCAGTCCATCATTCCGGCCTGGGTTTTTTCACGCAAATCTTTAATCGCAGCAGCAGATATTTCAGCCATTTTTTTATCCTCTTTTTGGATTATAATTAGTTTTAAAATTAAGTGCCAAAAGTGACGCCATTGCGAGGAGGCGAACCATTTTGTGGGTCCAACGTGGCAATCCAGCTTTTTATAGTTTACTGGATTGCTTCGTCGTTACACTCGATTTTTTCGTTACCACTCAAAATCTCGCCGTAACTTCTCGCAATGACGAACAATTACTTCTTAGCAGCAGGTTTCTTAGCCGGGGCTTTCTTCGCTTGAGCTTTTTCTTCAGCTACAGGCTCATCAGCCACTTCTTTCTTTTTAGAAACCGCTCTTACCGCTTCTTTTTTAGTCTCAGTTTTTACCGCTTTTGGCTCTTCTGATTTTTTAGCAGCTTTTGCAGGTTTTTCTTCTTCGCCAGCATTATCATTTTTTGGCGCAGGTAGTTTTTCTTTCTGAGCTTTTTTCTCAAAGTCGCTCATTTTCACACCAGCAGCGCCAAGGCTTTCCTCGATACCAGCAAGCGCCGCATCAGCCGCTAATTTGCAATATAGGCTGATAGAACGGATAGCATCATCATTACCAGGAACCGGGTAATCAACGCCATCTGGATTAGAGTTACTATCCAGGATAGCGATAACAGGCACACCCAGTTTTTTAGCTTCCTGCAGTGCCAAAGATTCTTTATTTACGTCAATGATGAACAACAGGTCAGGCTTCCCGCCCATTTCCATGATTCCACCAAGCGAAAGCCTGATTTTATCAGCACGGCGTTGTAAGCTCAATATTTCTTTCTTCTTTAAACGATCAGTATTTCCTTCTAGTTGCACTTCAATATCACGGAGTGCCTTTATAGAAACTGACACTGTTTTCCAGTTAGTTAACATTCCGCCTAACCAACGGTGATTTACGTAATATTGACCGCAACGTTTTGCTTCTTCAGCAATAACTTCCGATGCCTGGCGTTTTGTTCCAACGAATAATACGCGGCCATTTTTCTTTACAACATCATGTACTTTTTTCAGCGCCTGGTGCAACAATGGAGCAGTCTGCTGAAGGTCGATAATGTGGGTTCCGTTACGGCTACCAAATAGGTAAGGAGCCATTTTCGGGTTCCAACGCATTGTTCTGTGACCGTAGTGAACGCCAGCTTCTAATAGCTCACGCATAGTAAATTTAGGTAATGCACTCATAATTTATCCTTTTTAAGTTAAACCTCCACGGGAAATAATCTTAATGAAAAGACACCTAAAGGAGCTTTCCCCGTGTGTGAAATAAAGTTAAGGGTGGCCTTATATAACAGTTTTGAGCTATTGGCAAGGGAAAACTCTATACTGGCCAGTTAAGATATTTCATATACCCACAGATATTGACGAGGCTGGATTGTCTTGCTATAACCACTCCAATTGTTAACAAGTTCATAGATAGGTATATAATGAGCAGAACAAAAGAAAACACCCCTGTATTTACATCAGAAAATGAAAGCATTATACAGAAAATAGTAAATGCTTTTATGGGCGAATTGGAAGGCTATGATTCTATCGATGACAAACTCACTCGTATACAAGAACTAAAATTTGACCGCGAAAGCAAAATTAAAAACAATCCTAATGCCAGTGATGTAAAGCCTCTTATTGCTGAAGCAGCCCGTCGCGCTGAAGAAAATATCCGTACTCCTAAAAAAGCACAAACTCTAGCTGCATCTACATCTGCTCCTAATTTAAGCAGACGCCTTTTTGAAAGCCCAGCCCCAAAACCAGATAAAACTCTCCCAGAAAACAACTTTACTGCAAGCACTGGCAAATCAGAGCAAGCAAACGAAGTTACAACTCTTGAAAAGCTAAAAACAATCGAGCTGCAACTGGCGCAAATTCATCAATCATTGGCACAAAATAGCCATCAGATTTCAGTGGAAGAAAGCGGTGTAGTCGATGCAGTAATTGGCAAATTGAATGCTATTAAGCAATTATCTGGGAAACAACAAGCAACACCAGCTAACATAGACAGAGATGAGCCACGCATAATAGGAGCACTAAAAACTACACCAATAGAAAGAAGAGTAACATTTACTTCTTCTGAGAATTCCAGCCCATACACTGGTATATCAAAATCAGTATCTCAAATCTCATTATCGCCAACACCGCAGCCATTTACCTACAGCGATGATGTAAGACGCAGAAGGCATAGCACATTTATCAACACCAACATTGCCCCATCACCAAAGCTAGACAAAGAAAGCATTTCTCGTGCTTATAAGAAGCTATTGAACCATAGGTTAGGAAACCACGGCAAAGACAGGTCACCGAAAAAAGATGATGCAAGGATAAACCCTATCAGCGCAGAGGCCTTTGAGTTTAAAAGTAATATGAAATTCCTGAAAGAAGCGCTACACGACAGTATGATCTGTTTATCTTCTATTGATGAAACAAAAAGAAATGAATTACTAGATCAAAAGGTTTAGAAAACGGCCTGGCGAGCGAGCTAATAAATATCAATAGATTCTCTTCAGGCAACATTGTTGAAGCCATAGAATTTTACGGCCCACAAGGATTAGAACAATCAGTAATAGCTGATATGGTTAAATTAGCTGTGCTTGAGCTAACAGCCGAAAAAACTCAAGGCATAGATAGATAATAAAACTGTCCAACACCCCGCAAGAAAGCGCTTTTTAGCTTTTCTGCGGGGTGTGGCTCCTAGGTTTTGACATATATAGCATATATAAGCGCCATCGCTAGCCCACCACATTTTCAACACCAACAGTTGCATATTTGATGCAAAAAACTCAACAAAATGACCGGTTTAATTGACAACAGTTAAAAAATAAACTATTGCTGCTCCAAAATTACTCATCAAAAGGAGATATAAATGGAAGCAAGATACGATGATTACCCACTGCCACGCCGCGAATCAGCAGCAAACCGTGAGATTAAACTATCCTTTGTAGGAAGCCGAATTAACGCAAAATTAACCAGCGGAACCAGAGAAATTGATGGTAATCAATTCAATGTATCAATCCAAAGATCCATACTATTTACCAGAGCCGGAGCATACTCAACAGAGAAACCTGATGCCTATGTACTTACATTTGATATTACAGACCGCGCGAGTTTTAACTCAGTAAGTAAAATTGTAGCAGACATAACAAAAGAAAATCCTAGCAAGCCTATAATATTAGTTGGCGTAAATAACCATTTAAGACAAGCAGCACATGTTACTAATGCGCAAGGACAAGAACTTGCCAATAAAATCGGGGCAGCAAAATATATCGAATGCAATATTAATGACCCTGAGAAACTTGCAGAGGTCATTAATGCGGCAGTTAGGGCTACATCACACGCTTTACCCATTACAACCAGACAAGCAGCGCAAAGCAACGTAATAAGCTTAAATCCTGCATCTGCTCCGGACCAAGCTCATCGCCCTTTAGAATCAAACAATTCAGGTAGAGTAGACACAGAAAATGAGTGGCTTACGACCATTATCACTACTCTAAATAAAAAACCTCTTGCTGACAGGCCGTTACTTCTAAATCAAATGGCAAAATCTTTTGCAGATAGCGCTAGAGAAGCTGTAACGCCAGAAGAGAAAGAACGTATTTTTAATGCATTACAAGCTTTAAAATTAGCAAATGCTATAACTAGCGCTGAACTGGAGGAAACGCAAGAACAACAAGCCCAATCTATAAATAGAACACCTGCTACTGCAAGCAGTTCAGCAACACCGCAAAATGTGGACACAGCTGATGCAACAATGCGTGCATATCAACAGCAGCAAGAAAAATTAGCACAGCTTCAAAAAATGAGGGTAGAAGGGAAATTAACCCCTGAGCAGGAGCGGGCATTAGCAGTATTTGAGCAAAAGCAAGCCCAGCAGGCAGGCACTACAATCCCAACCTCGTCAGGTTCAAACCACTCACAAA
>JAJONM010000135.1 GCA_021323415.1 Rickettsiaceae bacterium | reverse complement strand
AGTGACTACATTTTCTGCTTTACCATCTTCAAGGGAAGATTCGATTAAAGCTTTCAAGTCAGTAATGACTTGCTGAATGTTTTCTCTAGCTATTTCATACCTCCTGAATTTACATTGCACTATTTTTATTATAGCACTTTATTAAATATATGCTAGGGGTTTTTAAGGAATCCGTTCCATTCTGGAACAAAAATGCAACTTAACACAACTACAAGGCAAGTATTTATAAAATAACTCACCTTGTAGCTTATTGGTAATTTAAAAAATAATGCAGCCTTCTTTACTCTAGATGCCGCACTGGATGCAAGCTCCAGGTATGATTTAGCTGGCAGGGGCACATTTGCTAATCCGCCGAACGACATGGCAATCCAGAATTTTATAAAACTGGATTGCCATGTCGTTCCACTCGATATTACGCTGCCGCTACATATCTCCTCGTCACTCCTCGCAATGACTTCTTATTTCTGTCGAAGATGCAGGATGCTTTTTAATGTTGATGTAACACCATGCGGGAGCATGTGAAGTAGCCAGATTTGAAAAATCTTTTGCAGAAACTTTACTGGTTTTATAATTTGTTGCCGCAGAGCTAGCTAATGCTTCTGCTTCATAATCGGCGCGATCAAGTACGGCTATTGGCACTAACGAAAATATTTCTTCCCATTTATGCCATTTATGAAACTTAACTAGATTATCCGCACCCATCAGCCATACAAAATTATGGTTATAGTTTTTCTTTAGGGAATTTATAGTATCATATGTATAGACAGTTCCTGATCGCGTTTCAAAATCAGTAATTTTGATTTGTACATGGTTTCTAGCTATTTCTTTAGCACTTGCAAAACGTTTATCAAAGGGAGCCATATCATCACTTGATTTTAACGGATTTTGTGGGGAAACCAGCCACCATACCTCGTCCAGTCCCAAATACCGAATCGCTTCCAAGCTGATATGCAAGTGCCCTTCATGTGCTGGGTTGAATGAACCTCCGAGTAGGCCGATGTTGAGTTTTTTGTTCATAAATTAAAAATAGCGCAAAAGCGCAAAAGCGCAAGAGCGCAAAAGAAAGGAAAGAACCAGCTTTTGCAGGAAGGGGTTTGCAACCCCTTCCTCATATTCATGTCTTTTTTACAAGAGGAAATGAATGTGTAGACTTAGGTTACAAACCCCGTTCTAGCGCGACCTTTGCGCTTTTGCGCTATTTTACTTTTGCGCTTTATTAAACCGGCCTAATATGCCCATTACCCCTCACAACATACTTATAAGTAGTAAGCTGTTCAACACCAACAGGGCCACGGGCATGCAGACGGCCAGTTGATATTCCTATTTCCGCTCCCATACCGAACTCACCGCCATCAGCAAATTGAGTGGATGCATTATGCATAACAATTGCACTATCAATTTTATGCAGGAATTTCTTGGCTGCCTGCTCATTAGAAGTTATAATTGATTCGGTGTGGTGTGAACTATACTTATTAATAAATACAATGGCTTCATCCAGATTAGGCACGACTTTTACCGAAACGATCGCATCCAGATACTCAGTATACCAATCTTCTTCGGTAGCTGGCTTAATACGCAAATCTATCTTTTGGGCACTACTATCACCACGCAGTTCACAACCGCCAGAACTTAAGCTTTCGGTTATTTTTGGTAATATATCAGCTGCAATTTTTTCATCGATTACAATAGACTCAGTTGCACCGCATATTCCAGTACGGCGTAATTTTGCATTTTTAACCACAGAAACAGCCATATCCACATCAGCATCTTCATGTATATAAGTATGGCAATTGCCTTCCAGATGCAGCAATGTAGGCACCTTGCTTTCATCCATAACACGTTTGCATAAACCTTTACCACCACGTGGCACTATAACATCAATATAGTCCGTCATAGTAAGCATTTCGCCTACTGCTTCCCTGTCTTTTGTTGGCACTAATTGTACAGAATCTTCTGATAGCCCCGCTTTTTTCAGACCTGAATGTAAACACTCAACTATGTAAACACTCAACTATAATACGAGATGAATTAAAACTCTCCGATCCGCCGCGAAGTATTGCTGCATTGCCTGATTTTAGGCATAACGCACCAGCATCCGCCGTAACATTAGGGCGTGATTCGTAGATAATTCCAATTACCCCAAGCGGCACACCAACACGTGATATGTTAAGACCATTTGGCCTATCCCATGAAGAAATTTCCTTACCAACAGGATCATTAAGCTCTGCGATTTCTTCCAAACCTTTGGCCATTGATTCAACTTTCTTTTCATCAATAGTCAATCGCTCAACCATGGCTTTTTCCATGCCTTTGGCTTTAGCTTCGGCAACATCTTTACTATTTTCAGCAAGAATTTCGGACATACGCTCACGCAATGCTTTAGCTGCCTCTAGCAACGCAAAATCCTTAGCCTTTCTATCTGCATTAGCTAAAATTGCAGCAGCGGCTTTGGCTTTTTTGCCTATATTTTGCATTTGCTCGCGCATTTAATCCTCGCTCTCCACCACCATGTTATCGCGGTGTATCAATTCATTACGACCAGAAAAACCTACAAGATTTTCTATGTCCTGGCTCTTATGCCCCATAATCATCCTGGCATCACGCGATGAATAAGCCGATATACCCACCCCTACTTTGCGGAGTTGGCAATCTTTTATTTCAATTGTGTCACCACGTTTAAAATCGCCTTTTATGTCAATTACCCCAGCTGGCAATAAGCTATTTCCATCTCGGAGCGCACGTACTGCACCGTTATCAACAACCACCTCACCTACTACATTCAGGCTACTTGCAATCCATCGTTTTTTTGCATTAACCGGATTTTCGTGCGACCTAAATAATGTATGGCGCTCACCATTTTCTATCCTTTTTAGCGGATGTTCTTCAGTACCTATAGTCAATATGACATTACATGCACTTTAGTAATCATACCACCTGAGCCAACACCACTTGTTATGGCCTCTCCTGCCATATTTTCGATTTCTTTGGTAATTTCATCCACTTCAGGAATATGACGCGCTGAAGTATCCAATCTTGGATTAGCCGTATAAAGCCCGTCCACATCTGATAGTAAAATAAGTAATTCGCTGCTTGTCATTTGAGCCACACGTGCAGCCAAACGGTCATTGTCACCAAAGCGCAGCTCGTGAGTAGCCACTGTATCATTTTCATTAATTACTGGCACGATACCGTTTGCCAGCAAAACTTCAAGGGTGCTTTTAGCATTAAGGTAGTTACGCCTGCTTTCCGAATCAAATAGAGTCAGAAGGATTTGAGCAGCTTGTATGCCGTGCTCATTAAGGAATTTTTGGTAATGCCTAACCAGTTCTGGCTGTCCGCAGGCTGCTGCTGCTTGTTTTTCCTCAAGCTTTAGGCCATTTTTACCATATTTTATGTATTTTTTTCCAAGTGCCACTGAGCCGGAAGTTACAATAATAACCTCTTTGCCACGCTTTTTAAGATCGATAATGTCATCTATAAGCGTTTTTAACCATTTATCGCGCAGGCCGTTACCTTTACTGTCAACAATCAGCGACGAACCAATTTTTATTACTATGCGCCTTGCACTTTCGATGCTCATGACGAAGCATTCCCTTTAATCTTTACGT
>JAJONM010000076.1 GCA_021323415.1 Rickettsiaceae bacterium | reverse complement strand
AGACCGCCAACACGGCTAGCTACATTTTGTAAAACGTTAAAGCCATTCCAGTCTTCTTTTATAAAACCATATTTATCTGCGATTTGTTGAGCTACATATAAAATATGCTCACCATCCTGGCGAGCGAGCACTGAAGAACCAATAATTATCATTGGGTTATTAGCATCTTTTAACCTCGTGCTAAAATCGGACTTGCCATTCAGAACAGCCTCTAAAGCTTTTACATCAGTTCCTAAATGTTGGATAGGATATGTAAAATCGTTACTTTCTTCGCCAATGTATGAAATTTTTAAACTGTTATTTAGACTAGCCTTTCTAATTCTAGCATTAATAATAGGCGCATCCCAGCGCGGGTTAGTACCAACAATCAGACATAAATCAGCTTTTTCAATTCCTGCTATGCTAGTATTAAACAGATACGACGCACGAGTATCCGTGCCAGTTTTTGCACCATCCTGGCGACAATCAATATTGCGGGAACCCAATTTCTCCATTAGATTTTTTAGCGCGAACATCGATTCACAATCTGCCTGGTCACCAGCTATCGCTGCAATTGAGCTTGGTTCAGCATCTTTTAGTTTTGCCGCAACTTCTTTATATGCCTCGTGCCATGAAACCGGTGTTAATTTACCGTTTATCCTTACATAAGGCTTATCAAGCCTTTGCAGCTTCAAACCATCATAACAAAACCTTGTTTTATCGCTAATCCACTCTTCGTTAACGTCTTCGTTAAGGCGAGGAAGAATACGCATAACTTCACGGCCACGTGCATCAACACGAATATTCGAACCAACGGCATCCATTACATCGATTGTTTCAACCTTACGCAATTCCCACGGACGCGCTTTAAACGCGTATGGTTTAGAAGTAAGCGCACCAACCGGGCATAAATCAATAATATTTCCTGATAATTCAGAAGTTAGGCTCTTTTCTACATAGGTAGTAATTTCCATATGCTCACCGCGATTCACCGCTCCCAGCTCAGTAATACCCGATACATCCTCCAGAAAACGAACGCAGCGCGTACAATGGATACAACGGGTCATATGAGTTTCAACTAATGGCCCCATATACTTATCTTTCACAGCACGTTTTTCTTCGTGATAACGGCTTTTCCCCACACCGTAAGCCATCGCCTGATCTTGAAGGTCACACTCACCGCCCTGGTCACAAATCGGGCAATCAAGTGGATGGTTCATAAGCAGGAATTCCATGACACCTTCACGCGCTTTTTTTACCATCGGAGTATTAGTATGAACTTTCATCCCCTCACCTGCCGGCATAGCACACGAGGCAGCTGGCTTTGGCGGGCCACCTTCAATTTGCACTAGGCACATACGGCAGTTACCAGCAATTTTCAAACGCTCATGATAGCAGAACCTGGGGATTTCCTCGCCGGCAATTTCACATGCCTGCAAAACTGTCATGCCCTTTTCAAATTCAATCTCTTTTCCGTTTACTGTTAACTTTGGCATTGTTCCTACCTATTTCTTAATCTATTGCCTAAATGCAGAATTTTTTCTTTTGCTATTGCTACAACTTCAGCGTCGGCAAAATCTTCAGCATAATTATAAGGCACTAATTTATATTTATCATTCTCCCGGCTAGTAGCCGTAAATTTATAGAACACATATGATTTTGGAAAAATTGATTCAAAATCATCTCTACTTCCTATAGTAGTTCTAGTGGTCGTGGAAATATCAACAATCACTAAAGGACGTGATTTTTCTATTGTACTTTTTAATCCCTCAATCACTGAACGCTCACAACCACTTACATCTACTTTTATCAAATCTACTTTTTCTATACGCTGCAAAACTTCATCGCCACGTTTTATAACAAAATCATCAAGATAAACATTACTTTTAGCATGCTCTTTTAAAAAAGAACCGGAAGATTGCCTATCTTGTTTATCAGCATAAAATGCCGCTTTCTCATTACTATTACCTAATCCTATACGATTAAGCGTTATATTTTTTATAGCATTGCTTTGCAACTTATCAAACATCAAATCGCACAAACTTTTGTTTGGCTCAAAGGCATAAACATGCGATGCATATTTCGACATAAACAGCGAATGCCCGCCAATATTTGCACCTACATCCACAAACACAAAATTATCATTTTTTGTTATCAAACGATAATCCCGCATAAAGGATAATATATATTTTTCAGGCCCACCAAATAAAAAGAACGAGCGATCTTTTCCGTCCCGAGTATTGCCTTTATATTTCATTCCATAATAGTTTATCTCAAAATCATAATCAGAAAGAATTTTAGGACAGGTACGCTTTATAAGCGATTTACGGAAGCGGTATGGAATGTTCCGCTTCTGACTTATCCAAATGGCCAATTTTTCTTTCATAAATTTTTATTGTCGTCATACCGGAAGCTATTTTTTGTTAGCCGAAAGGCGTTACAAAATAAGCTATCCAGTATCCAGGTTTAATCGCAAATGCTTTCTTTATTTTCACCTAGATACTGCGGTCAAGCCGCAGTATGACGTATCTCCTTCTTTCATAAAATTTTATGCAGCTTTTTCTTTATAATTCTTAATACGCTCTTCAACAACTGGCCTGAAATGGCGCATCAAACCTTGTATTGGCCAAGCTGCGGCATCACCAAGTGCGCAAATAGTATGACCTTCAATCTGTTTTGAAATGTCAAGCAACCTATCAATTTCGGAAATAGTAGCGTCACCTTTTACAAAGCGTTGCATAATACGCCACATCCAGCCCGTACCTTCACGACATGGCGTACATTGCCCGCATGATTCATGCATATAAAAATGCGACAAACGTTCAATCGCTTCAATAATATCTGTCGATTTATCCATTACAATAATACCAGCAGTACCCAGACCAGATTGCACAGACTTTAGCGAGTCAAAGTCCATACGAACTGTATCGCAAATCGATTTAGGAAGCACTGGGACAGAAGAACCACCAGGAATAATTGCAAGCAGATTATCCCAGCCACCACGCACACCGCCTGCATATTTTTCAATAAGCTCTTTTAGCGGTATACCCATCTCTTCTTCAACATTACATGGGTTGTTTACGTGACCAGAGATACAGAAAACTTTTGTGCCTGCATTATTTTCACGCCCCAAGCCAGCAAACCACGCACCACCCCTGCGGAGGATTGTTGGTACAACTGCAATAGTTTCAATATTATTAATGGTAGTTGGGCAACCATATAAACCAACACCAGCCGGGAATGGCGGCTTCAACCGTGGCTGGCCTTTTTTACCCTCTAAGCTTTCTAGCAGCGCAGTTTCTTCACCACAAATATAAGCCCCTGCCCCACGATGCAAGAATACATCAAAATTATAACCGCTACCACTAGCATTTTTACCAATTAGCCCATCTTTATAGGCTTCATCGATCGCAGTTTGTAATGCTACTGCTTCATTGTAAAACTCACCGCGGATATAAATATATGCAGCAACTGCGCGCATTGCATAGCCAGCCAGTAGCGCCCCCTCTACAATTTTGTGCGGGTCATTGCGGATAATGTCACGGTCTTTACAAGTACCGGGTTCTGACTCATCGGCATTGATAACCAGATACGATGGCTTGCCCCCTGGCGGCTCTTTAGGCATAAATGACCATTTCATTCCCGTTGGGAAACCGGCGCCCCCACGGCCACGTAAGCCCGATGCTTTTACTTCATCAATAATTGTATCCTGGCCTTTAGCCATTAAATCTTTTGTATTTTTCCAATCGCCACGCTTTTTTGCAGCGTCAAGCCCAGCACTTTCAAAGCCGTATAAATTGGTAAAAATTCTGTCTTCGTTTTTTAGCATGATATTCCATTAATTTTTATTTTCAGAGAGTACTATTTTAACCCCTCCAGCAAATCTTTTTTCGCGAATGTCATTTTAATTACTATTATAGTAGACAATAGACTAACGAACAAAAAACATAATACAAAGTATCCTCCAGGATGGCCTGATGGTTTAAATATCAACACCACCGCATAATATAATGCAAACGCCGGAATTATTGAAATAACAGTTACTAAAATTAATCTCCACAAAAGAGCGCCATAAACACTTATCGCACGCATCATTTCCCTCCTACTGGAGCCGAACACTGCCTACCTATCTGCGAACCAATAGTAACTTTCTTACCAGCGCTCAAATCATCAATAATTTTTTCCATTGATTCAGGTGTCAGATCTTCAAAATAATCATCGTTTATCTGAACCATCGGCGCATTCACGCATGCGCCTAAACATTCAACTTCGATTAAAGAGAACTTGCCGTCGTTAGTTGTTTCACCTAATCCAATACCGAGTTTTTTCTCGCATTTTTTTGTAAGCTCATCAGCACCGCGCAACCAACATGGAGTGGTGCGGCAAACCTGAATGAAATTCTCTCCGATTGGTTCCAAATGGAACATGGTATAAAATGTCGCAACTTCGTATACTTTTATCGCGGGGAGTTTTAGAAAGTCAGCAATATAATCAAGCGCAGCGCGAGGCAACCAGTTATCATTCTGTCTTTGAGCTAAATCAAGCAATGGCAATAATGCACTGCGTTGCCTTCCTTCTGGATATTTAGCTACAATATCATTTGCTATTTTGAGGTTTTCTTTCGAAAACTCAAAAGATGCTGGCTGTTCAATTTTTTTCTTCGCTACCATTTTCATCCATTCATTATTAGATATAATATATTGTTTTATAAATTTAATTCATACTAAGAGCACCTAATTTTTTTAAATTTTAGCGTATTAAAATACGTGAATTTTAAAAAAGTTTAGATACGTAGGAATGAATTTAGAACACAATATGCTTATCTATCTATTTCCCCAAATACTATATCAAGCGATCCAATCACCGCTACAACGTCAGCTAACATATGCCCTTTCGTCATAAAATCCAACCCTTGCAGATGCAAGAAGCCAGGGGCTTTTATACGGCATCTATAAGGCATATTACTACCATCTGATACCAGAAAAACACCAAACTCACCTTTAGGCGCTTCAACTGCTGTATAAGTTTCACCTTTTGGCACGTGATACCCTTCAGTAAATAATTTAAAGTGGTGAATTAATGCTTCCATCGAGTGTTTCATTTCAGCACGCGGTGGAGGGGTAACTTTGCGGTCAAGAGCCCTGACCGGACCTCCTGGCATTTTATTAATTACCTGTTTTATTATTTTTACTGATTGATGCATTTCTTCAATGCGCACCAAGTAACGATCATAGCAATCACCATTCTTACCAATAGGAATGTCGAAGTCTAAATCATCATAAACTTCATATGGTTGTGATTTGCGTAAATCCCATGGCACTCCGGAACCGCGCAGCATCGGACCACTAAATCCCCAATCTAGCGCTTGCGCTTTTGTCACAGTACCGATATCAACCATCCTTTGTTTGAAAATACGGTTTTCTGTCAACATCCCTTCCATATCGTCAATCATTTTCGGGAAGTCTTCGATAAACTTGGAAATATCTTCAAGCAACCCTTTAGGCAAATCACGCGCTACACCACCAGTACGGAAATAATTTGAGTGCAATCTGGCACCAGAAGCACGCTCATAAAACTCCATCATTTTCTCGCGCTCTTCAAACATCCAAAGTAGCGGAGTCATAGCACCAACGTCAAGCGCCTGCGTTGTAATATTCAGCAAGTGGTTGAGAATTCGTGTTATTTCACAAAATAGCACTCGTATATATTGTGCCCTTAGTGGAACTTCGCACCCAAGCAACCTTTCCGTTGCCAGAGAAAATGCATGTTCTTGCGACATTGGCGATACATAATCAAGCCTGTCAAAATAAGGCAGCGCCTGCATATATGTTTTATATTCTATCAACTTCTCAGTGCCACGGTGAAGGAGACCAATATGTGAATCGGCACGCTCTACAACTTCCCCATCCATTTCAAGGACCAAACGCAAAACTCCATGCGCCGCAGGGTGCTGCGGTCCGAAGTTAAGAGTCATATTTTTTATATCTACTTGCTGCTGCGCCATAGTTTATGCCTTTTTTTCAGCCTTTTCATCCCCTGGAAGTACATACTGCGTTCCTTCCCATGGACTTATAAAATCAAACTTCCTAAACTCCTGCTGCAATTTAACTGGCTGATATACAACACGTTTTTTCTCTTCGTCGTATTTAACTTCCAGATAACCAGTAAGTGGAAAATCTTTACGTTGTGGATGGCCACTAAAACCATAATCGGTAAGAATCCTACGCAAATCTGGGTGGTTGGCAAAATAAACACCATACATATCCCAAACTTCGCGTTCTAGCCAATTTGCCGAATTAAACACACCCACTACAGATGGAACTAAGTCACCATCAGCCACATTAACTTTAACTATAACACGCTGATTGTAACGGATACTTAGTAGATTATAAACAATTTCAAAACGTTTTTCGCGCTCAGGATAATCCACAGCAGTAATATCCACTAATGCTTTATACTGGCATCTTGCATCATCGCGCAAAAATGAAAGCACAGCCGGAACTCCGGTAGGCTCACCAGTTAGCACCAAAAAACTACCAACTACTTCGCTATGGAATTTAGCCTCGTAATCAAGACTATTTTCGATGTATTTCCCTAACTCTTTTAATTCTTCAGTCATTAGACTTACGCTTTTTTACGTTTTAAAATTGTTCCAGTACGTTTAATTTTTTTCTGCAACTGCAACACACCATAAAGCAACGCTTCAGCAGTTGGCGGGCAACCAGGCACGTAAACATCCACCGGAACTATGCGGTCACAACCGCGCACTACTGAATATGAGTAGTGATAATACCCACCACCATTAGCGCACGAACCCATTGAAATAACCCAGCGCGGCTCAGCCATTTGGTCATATACTTTACGCAAGGCCGGAGCCATTTTATTTGTAAGAGTTCCAGCTACAATCATCACGTCTGACTGACGTGGGCTAGCACGGAAAACCAACCCAAACCTATCAAGGTCATAACGGCTGGCAGCTGTATGCATCATCTCTACCGCGCAGCAAGCCAGACCAAATGTCATCGGCCAAAGTGAACCTGTGCGAATCCAGTTAGTTAAATCATCAATATTAGCCAAAACAAAGCCCTTATGGTTAACTTCGTCAGCCATTTTTTGAAGCAAGTCGTCTTGTGTCGCTATGTTTGTATTATTTGTCATTTTTTATTCCCACTCTAGGCCGCCCTTTTTCCACTCATATATAAAGCCGACTGTCAGGACGCCCAAAAATACCATCATTGACCAAAAGCCAAATACACCAATTTTTCCTAAAGTTATCGCCCACGGAAATAGGAAGGCTATCTCAAGGTCAAAAATTATAAATAATATAGAAACCAGGTAGAACCTTACATCAAACTTGCCCCTTGCGTCAGAAAATGCCTCAAAACCGCACTCATAAGGAGAAAGTTTTTCTGGGTCAGGGCGACGAAGAGATATAATAAATGGCAAACCGACCATTACAAAAGACAGGCCAATAGCCACACCTAAAAATATCAATATTGGTAAATATTCTTGCAAATATACAGGTAAAACCAACTGATAAACCCCATTTAGGTTAGCGACTTATTTTTACAATCTGGCTTATATATTATTATTATTTTTAAGTACAGACATAATTTACACCACTATCGTAAGCTATAAAAGTGGAATTAAATAAAAATTGTAAAAAAGCCTCTTGCAAAATCGCTTTATTTGCGTATTATCCCCTCAC
>JAJONM010000075.1 GCA_021323415.1 Rickettsiaceae bacterium | reverse complement strand
GTTAATACCCCTCGGCATAATCCTCAAATTTTGTCGTGCGTGCACTGAAGTACAATTTCACATCACCAATCGGCCCGTGACGTTGCTTCGCAATTATTATCTCAGTTAAATTCTGGCATTTTTCCATTTTTGCCTGCCACTCAGCAATTTTCACCGTGTCACTATCCGATGGTTTCTTACGCGCTTCGTAATACTCTTCACGATAGATAAACATTACAACGTCCGCATCCTGCTCAATACTTCCAGACTCACGCAGGTCAGATAGTTGCGGCCTCTTATCATCACGCTGCTCTACCGCACGCGAAAGCTGAGATAGTGCAATCACGGGAAGATTAAGCTCCTTGGCTATCGCCTTTAACCCCTGTGTAATTTCCGATACTTCCTGCACACGGTTACCTTCCGAAGATTTACTAGAACCTCTCAGAAGTTGCAAGTAGTCAACGAGCAAAAGACCCAAATTATTCTTTCTTTTCAATCTTCTAGCCCTGGTTCTTAAAGCAGAAATTGAAAGAGCTGGAGTATCATCAAGGAAAAATGGTAATTTATGCAGTTCTTTATTGCCTTGCACTAGTTTAGCGAACTCTTCATCATTAAGCGCTCCGACACGCATTTTAGACGAATCCACTCCAGATTCCATAGCAATCATACGCGCCGCCAATTGTTCAGATGACATCTCAAGTGAGAAAAAACCAACTGATGGTGGCATCTCGCCGCTTTCAGGATTATGATTACGTAACATGGCCTTACAAGCATTAACTGCCATATTTATAGCAAAAGCAGTTTTACCCATCGAAGGACGGCCTGCTAAAATTAACAAGTCCGAATTTTGCAAACCACCGAGTAACCTATCTAAATCCGCAAATCCAGTCTGCACACCACTTAGTTTTTCCGTACGGCGATAGGCAGCATCAGCCCTATCTATAGCTTCAAGCAACGAAACACGTAGTGGCTTAAAACCACTATCTGATACCCCCTCACTCGCCAGATTAAATAATGACTGCTCAGCAAATTCGATTTGCTCCTTGGCAGTTTTCTCTATCTCTTTATCATAGGCATCATTTACGATATCTTCGCCAATCAAAATTAAGTTACGCCTAACCGCCAGATCGTAAATAATACGCCCATATGCTTCGAGGTTAATGATCGCAATTGATAGCCCGGCAAGTTTCACCAGATATTCCGCACCGCCGATATCAGCCAGCGCCTCATCCTTATCAAAATGATTTTTAAGTGTTACTGGGGTTGCAATAATTCCACGATCAGAAAATTTTGTAACCGCATCATAAATACGCTGGTGTACCGGTTCATAAAAATGCTCCGGTAAAAGATAATCAGCGACACGGTTTAAAGCTTCGTTATTAGTGATGATTGAACCAAGTAGCGCCTGCTCTGCCTGGACGTTATATGGTTGCTTGCGGTATTGCTCCAAAGAATCAACACCATTACCCAAAACAACCGTTTTTGATTCTACTGCTTTCATTTTTTATACTTTTAAGTTCTCTCTCTGAGTTTATGTATAACTGGAAGTAGTGGAATAGTAAATCGAAAGAATCTAGAATCTAGTAAGACTCGGACAGCTCCATAATCTAGATTCTTGATTCTAACTTTCTAATGTATCTCTCGCCAATTATTCCCAACACCTACATCAACAGTAACAGGCACAGAAAGACTAACCACACCTTCCATAACTTTTTTCACCATAGCTTTTACCACATCTACTTCCGGCTCAGGCGATTCAATCAGCAACTCATCATGCACCTGCAGTAATATGCGGGACTTAAATCCTTCAGATTGCAATCTATCAGCCAGCACTACCATAGCCTTTTTTATGATATCTGCTGCAGTCCCTTGCAGTGGTGCATTAATCGCTGCTCGTTCAGAAAACTGACGCATTGCCGGATTCCTATCGTTTATTCCGTTAACATAGCACCTGCGTCCCGAAACTGTTTGTACGTAATTATGCTTACGCGCAAATTCTATCGTTTCTTTCATATAGGCTTCAATGCCTGGATATTGCTGGAAATATTTTGCTATATAATCCGCAGCTTCACCACGCGGGATATTAAGGCGCTGTGCCAGACCAAAGGCACTTATACCATAAATAATACCAAAATTTATCATCTTGGCTTTGCGTCGAAATTCACTATCCACCTGCTCTACTGGAATGCCAAACATCTGGCTGGCCGTAGCCGCATGAATATCAATATCTTTTCTAAATGCCTCCTGCAAAGGCGCAATGTTTGCAACATGCGCAAGCAGCCGTAGCTCAATTTGTGAGTAGTCAGCAGAGATAAGCTTACATCCTTCTTCAGCAACAAAAGCCTCACGAATTTTGTTACCAGCCTCAGTCCTGATTGGAATATTTTGTAAATTAGGATCGTGCGAACTTAAGCGGCCCGTAGTAGTTGCCGCCATAGCAAATGTAGTATGCACCCTTCCATCTGCCGCCACCTGTTTTGGTAATGTTTCGGTATATGTACTCATCATTTTTGATAAGTGACGCCACTCAAGAATTTTCTCTGCAATAATATGCCCCTCATCAGTCAGCCCTTGCAAAACTTTAGCGTCGGTAGAATAAGCACCTGTTGCTTTTGATTTTTTGCCAGTATTTAATGAGAGCTTCTCAAACAAAATTTCACCAAGCTGTTTCGGCGATCCGATATTAAACTCAGAGCCAGCCAGCGCAAAAATCTCAACTTCCAGC
The DNA here is from genome assembly GCA_021323415.1 of Rickettsiaceae bacterium. GTDB lineage: Bacteria > Pseudomonadota > Alphaproteobacteria > Rickettsiales > UBA6187 > JAJONM01. The sequence goes on along the minus strand of JAJONM010000075.1, from coordinate 4,990 downwards.
TTTTTTACCTCGATAGTGAAAGTTTCGGATAATCCACGCAGACGTGATGGCTCAAGTTTTATCCCCGCCAGTTCCATATCAGCCAGCACATTGATTAACGGCTTTTCGATTTTTTCATAAGTAGTCACGCATTTTTCAGCAAGCAACCTTTGCTTTAAGCTTTTGTGCAAATCCAAAATTGCAGTGCAGTTCTTACAAGCTATAGACATAGCATTTTCTTGCGTAACCAGCATTTCCTCTTCACCCACTATGCTGCCCAGCTCATGCCTGTGCAAGCCAGAATCAAGCGAATATGACATAATCATTACATCATCAATTGGCTGCACATTTATGCCAAGCTTTTTTGCCGACTTTATTAATCCCTTGATGTCATAACCAATTTTTAAAACCGATTTATCTTCCAAAACATCTTTTAAACAAAGCAATACTTCATTAATACCAATTGCGTTTTGTTCGGGCTGGCCATCTGCAAATAAACTAGCTTGCACAGGAGCTACTACTTTAAACGGAAAATAACACGATTTACCCTTAGCCCTAAATGCAATAGCATTAACTCTTTTTAGCTTTTCATCATATTCTGTATAAATAGAGAAATTTTCAATTTCCTCAAGTTTATCAGTCCATTGTTTAAGATTATTAATCTCACTTATTAGTTCACCAGCACTCACCTGTGCAACTGGCGAAGATGCTTGTACTGCTTGGGGTGACTTATGAAATTTAGCCACCAGTGACTTAAAACCCTGCTCTTGCAAGAACGCTATAAAGGTTTCACCGTCTTTTTGTTTTACTTCTAACTCCTTAATCTCAAAATCAACCGGAGCCTCAAAACACAAACTCGCTAACTGCCTAGATATGCGAGCATTTTCTGCATTTTTCTCCAGCACTTCACGGCGTTTTTGCTGTTTGATTTGCGCTGTACTTGCAAGAACCTCATCCAGCCCACCAAACTGATTGATAAGCTCAGCTGCAGTTTTTGGTCCAATACCAGGCACACCAGGGATATTATCGGAAGAATCACCCATAAGCGAAAGCACATCCAAAACCTTGTCCGGCGTTACGCCAAATTTTTCCTGCACTTCAGCTACGCCAATTTTACGGGATTTAAGCGGGTCGTACATCTCTACACCCTCACCCACCAACTGCATCAAATCTTTATCGGAAGAAATAATGCAAACTCCTAATCCCTGGTTCCTTCCGATACGGGTATAAGTTGCAATCAAGTCATCCGCCTCAAACCCTTCCTTTTCGATAATCGCCAGGTTAAGCGCCTTTGCAGCTTCACGCACTAATGGAAACTGCGGAATCAAATCATCCGGCGCTGGCGGCCTGTGCGCTTTATATTCAGGGTATATGTCATTACGGAAAGTCTTACGCCCAGCATCAAAAACCACTGCGATATAATCCGTTTCGTGGTCATTTATTATTTTGAGCAGCATATTAGTAAATGCATAAACTGCCCCCACCGGAGTGCCATCCGCACGGGTTAACCTCTGCTTTGATAATGCATGATAAGCTCTGAAAACAAATCCATAGCCATCGATTAATATCAGTTTATGTGCGGACTTGTTTTCAGGCATAATAGCGGCATTACTCATAGAAGTTCCTCTTTACCCGGGTAATGATAGAGTAGATTGAACAAATTGCAACATTGGCACATTGCATATTTATCTTGTAATCAAGATGATTTTATGCTGCAGATAAGCAACATTTAATTTTGGAATTTTTATGAGCAACCAACATAACTACCAACCGGATGATTCAGACGATGATTTGAACTTAGCAATCGCTTTATCTTTGTCATTACAACCAACAGAAATTAAATCTGATGAGCTGACTTCACTTGCAAGAAAAGTTTGTGAGAATGAAAATGCATTTTATAAAATGATGAGTCGGGCAGGTTACATATTTATAGAGAAAATACCTTCAGATGATTTAAAAGTGAAAGAAGATCTAGATAACGCAGCTCTCGAATACGTCAGACAATGGTTTGCGGACAAAAGAAAGAATGGCTACACAACTTTTGTCATCTCTATCGGCAGCCATGGCTCTGATGAACAAATTTTTCCAACTTTTGCCAAAAACAAAGAAAACGTTGCAGTTTTAAATATTGATAGAGATTTTTCAAAAGAGGAGTTTATTGAATCAGCATCCAGCAACATTACAAAAATGAGACACATATTCGATATAAATAAATTTAAACAAAGTTATTTAGAGACTGTTGTTCAAATATTTGAAGAACTTCGTACTACCAACAATAAAGTTGTATTAATTGATTCAGTTCTTCCTGATGGCTTTAAAAAAGTTAGCAACACAATGCGCGATTTCCTTAATCTGAATAATAAGAATTTAGTATATATTCAGTCATATTTTGATAAATATCCATCAGCTATTCTAAATCAACATTTTTTTGATACCTTTGAAAAGGATTCGTCAATAATTGTAGATAATATATCTGATCTCAAACTAATAAGTAATCCGACAGGATTAATTAATAAAGTGTGGAATTTAAAACTTAAACAATCTTATGAACAATCAGATCTTGATACTTTGGTTAAGGAAAACAACTTTAGCCAATTTGGCAAATTTTTTGCTGGCGGTTTGAAAGATATAAGTATAGAAGATTTATTCCCTCAGAAAGCCGCTGAAAAAGAAGAAAAATCAATGTCCTCTTCGTCTTTCGGGGAGCGTGTTAGCAGCAAAGGGAAAGAAAGATATAAGGATTAATCGATTGTTTTATAAACTTCCACAGTTTACCGTCAAATCTACTGATGCTTTTTTAATTCTAAGTAAAGTACAATTGCAACTAATAGTCTTGTCACTGCCTTTGTCTACATCAGGAAGCTAAGAGACTTGCGCCAGGATAAATTATTACTTCTTTTCAACACCGCCTGATTTTGCCAGTTTACTCGCAATTTGCAAAATTGCAGGATTATTATCTCTAACTAAAGCATCAGGTTGAATTTTATTTAATTCTTCCGGAGCAGAAACAGCCATAGCTACCCATTTTCTTCGCGCATGTAAACCTTCTTCTTTTCCTACAGTCTTAAATAATCCAGTATTTCGTCTTTCATTATCCCCGCGCGCCATCCTGCCTCTCCTATAACTAATTAAGAGTGGCATATATAAACTATGTAACAAAGCGAATAAAGCTTAATTTTTTAACGAATGTGATTTGTGGGAACGGGGTAGAACCCCATCCCCGCGAGGGTAATAAGATTTAATATCCGCGACAATTCCTATCGTTTGCATTGCACTGGCCTTTTTCTTCGCCAGTAATTTTTGCAACTTTTTCTTTTAAAGCAGACTCAAGTTTTCCTGTATTTTTGAATAAGCTTGTTCCTATTACAACAACAAAACGACCCATTTCAGTGTCCTTCTCTGCAAATATCTGGTCACGAAAGTCGTCCCTTTTATTTATAAGCACAACATTACTTACCTTTTCGCCTCGCATTTGCTTATTCACAAGATCATTGCCTGGTAAATGCTTTATTTCAGCTTTTGTGTGTAATTTAATGAGCCTGATTACTTTTTCGCCTTCGTCTTTTGTAAGTTGATATGCAAGCTTCTCGCAATCTTTCTTTGAGCAGTCTTTTGCATCTACGTCTGTTACGATATTGATTTTTGTTTTACTCATACTTTTCTCCTTTAAATGATTAATTTATCTCCACATACAGCATTTGATATGAAGGAAGTATGAATATTTTATGATTTTGACGTGAATTTAGGGAACGGGGAGAATCCCATTCCTTTAAGAATGGAACTTTATCTATAACACTACTTTTGCCACACTGGCTTGCCGAGATTGACATCCTTTTCTTTGGTCAGTCCGCCTGCAGCAGCACCTACGGCTCCACCAATCACAGCACCTGTGAGAGGGTTTCCGCCAGTCACGGCGCTACCTACCGCACCGACGCCCGCGCCAATCGCTCCGCCGCTTAAAGCACGGTCCTGCGTTGTTGAACCACAGGCAGTGAGTGCCGCCAGCGCACCTAATGCTACAATGCCTTTATGTAAATATCTCATTTCGTCCCTCCATTAATTATATCAATTTAGTATTAGGAGGAGAGAGATAAATTATCTATGTGGAATAGCTGGGAGGGATTTTCATCCCTTACACAGGTTAGTGTCATTACCACGAACTTTATGAAGGGGTAAATACCCCCTTCATGCTAAAATTCAGGTGGGATTAGGAACTATCATGCAACTGAGTTACTTTCTTTAATACGACAACAAGCCTCGAAAAATACATGCATCATATATCTAAGAGACTGTATTTCAATACCATCTAATCTGTCATGCTCATATAAGTAACGCCACTCTTCGAACGCTTTATTAAAATCTTGTAGAAAGTTCTCAATATTTTTATTTTGTTCTAAATTGTAAAGTGGATAAATATTCTGAGCCGAATAAAATATAATCTCTTTTGCTTCTCTTGGAAGCTCTTCATATAAATTCACAAGATGATGCCCTCTTATGTTATTACCATAAACCTTGTGTATGGCTTTTATATAAATCTCAACACTGAAAGTGGCATTCACAATGAATGGAGCTAGAGCTGCACCATTTCGTGGAACAATTTTTAGGGATTTATCGTAAATATCTTTTGCGGTTTGTACAAATGAGTAGCTTGCCCATGCATTCTATCTACATCAGATAGCTCTTTGTATAAGCCTTTATTTTTTAGAATTTCAGTAATATTTACTATATCTCTAATATCATCGCCGGTAGATTCATATTCGCAAATAACTTTACCATCAACAATTAGGCTTTTCGTTTTCATTGTGCTAACTAACTAACCTTCTTATAAATCTCCCCGCCTTCGGCCTTAAACTTCTCAGCCATTTCCTGCATGCCTTCAGCTTTTTCGCGTTCGGCTTTAGCATAATCGCGGACGTCCTGGGTGATTTTCATTGAGCAGAATTTCGGGCCGCACATTGAGCAGAAGTGAGCGACTTTTGCCCCAGCTGCCGGTAGGGTTTCGTCGTGGTAG
>JAJONM010000074.1 GCA_021323415.1 Rickettsiaceae bacterium | reverse complement strand
TATGGCTCATACTCAGCCGCTTCAATTTTTACATCAGAACGCAGCTTGTACATAGATAGTTTTTTAATAATCTCGGACATTCTGGCTTTGTTGCAATCAATCAGGAATGTATCGCCAGATAAGGTAATGAAAAAATCATACAGGAATTTGCCCTGCGGAGTAAGCATAAGGGCATATATTGCCTGATTTTCTGTAACTTTATTAATGTCGTTAGTGATTAAGCCTTGCAGAAATGTACGCGCATCACTGCCACTTATGGACAATATCGAACGATTTTCTAATGGTATATATATGTTTTTGGTCATTTTTGTTAGCTTCTTGACTTTTATAGGTAATTTGTATTATATTGGAAGTAGGAGAGGATGTTCGAGTCGCAAAACACAAACACCCTCCGGCATTTGGTTAATCTAGATATTCAAGAATATCTAAAATCAACTTCAATACCAGCCGGACTAGTTCCAGTAGTCCGGCTTTCTTGAGTGGATTCATAATACCTCCATAATAAAGGTTAAACGAACCCGCCAAGTAGCAGAACTAAGAAAGAAGTCAGCTTCCTACTTAACCTGCCGCTTGGCAGGTGTGTTTATAATACATGGAATATTATCTTTGGCTAGTTGTGATTAGTTGCTTCAGCGCATTATCAATTTTCGCACCCACAGTATTTATATCATAATTTTTAACTGTTTGAAGCGCCGCCGCCGATAACTCATCTACCGGCTTTTCGTTACCGATAAGTTTAATAACCGCCTCAGCCATTGCCACTGCGTCACCTTTTGCAACAACTAATGCATCTTTCTGGTTAGTCACAATTTCACTTGGGCCCTCACTATCACTAGTAACAACGGGCTTACCATACATAAATGCTTCGAGCAGGATAATACCAAAAGGCTCATGCAAAGAGGGCAGGCAGAAAATATCAATGTTTTCAAAAAATTCAGCTTTGTCAGAAACCCAGCCTCTAAACTCTACTACATCATTTAAATTCAGTTGGTTGCATAAATTTCTTAAGGCCGATTCTTCTTCGCCACCGCCGCCGATTATCGCTTTCACCAGTATATTTTTTTGCTTTAATTCTGCAATGGCGAGAATGAAAATATCGAAACCTTTTTTCTTAACAAACCTGCCCATAGTGCCGATTACTACCGGATTGCCAAAAGGTTTTATTGTCTTAGTTTCTCTAAGACGTATCATGTTGGGTATGTCATAAATGACATTTTCATTTTGCCCGGCTGCCAGAACTTTTTTATGCAAATCCTGTGTGGTAGCAAAAACTGCATCAAGGCCAATTAGATATTGGATATTATAATTATGCGTGACGCTTATTAACGGAATCCTCAATTTCTTTGCTGGCGAAAGCAGTCGTATAGCACGGTTGCCATGCGCTATCACCGCATCTGGATTTGCCTGTTTTAGAATTTTTTTTATGTAGGATTTTGCAAAAAAATCCCAATGGCCAATGTTGCCGACATTCACAATGTTGATGCCAAGTGGCACCAATTGCTGGCGTATTGCAGCTTTCGGGTGGATTATTGCCGTAACCTTGTTACCTTGCGCCTTTATAGCTTCGCAGTAATCGACAAATGATTGCTCGATTCCCCCAAGTCCGCGGCTAAACATGACGTTGATAATGTGCATGGGCTGGGTATAGCATTTTAGGAAGGGGGTGGCAAGGGTGAGTGTTTCTATCAATTACCGTCATTGCGATGAATCGACTGAAAAGAGTATGAGGAAGCAATCTCCACCTATGGAACCACGATTGCTTACTCGCGCTCCCAATGTCGGCTCATCGCAATGACGGTATAATTACTAATTCAAATAAAACTCAAAGCCAACCTTTCTAAAATCAGAAGGTTTTATTAGCTCGCAGGATTCTACTACTACAGAATGTAGGCGGCCATCGAGTTCGCGCTCCCAGAAGCCAAGGAACTTTTTTAGCTGTGGAAAATCGGGGTTTTTGTCGTATTCCTGCCATAGATAGGTTTGCAGCAGGGAAGGGTGGTCAGGCAGGTGATAGAAGATGTTGGCGGTTGTCAGCCTAAAATCGCGCAACATTAGCTCAAGTTCGCTCATAATTCCTCCGGGCATAACTACATGTTTACCTGTTGTTATTATAGCATAAAAAATGAGAAAAAACCAGATAATTCAAATATGGCACAACCAAGGCTTTTTGAAGGGATAGGAGGTGTAACCTCACACCGCCAAAAAAGGTGGCATACATTATTTTCTAAATTACTTATCGCTTTAAAGCCTCTGAATTTTTAGCGGATCGTTCCCGTAAAATTCTATCAAATGGTGGCTCAGATAGAATTTCTTTTCTGGATGCATTATCTTGAGCTAAGGCTTTTGCATATTTTGAGGATGCTATCTCATCAACAATATCGCGATCATTTACTGGCAGGCCTGCTTTTGGAAAAATACTTGCAATTCTTACCTGAAGTTCATTAGGTAAATTTGCAAAGATTGTGTCGCTAATAATATCTACACTATTCTGCAAATCTGCCCGCTGCTCTGCCTGAGTCTCTTTTGCTTTAGCGAATATTGCTACGCCATCCAGTGTAGTTGAATCATTAGGTTTCAGTCTTGCAATGTTTTCAAATAATAGTGCGTTATCTACGAAGTAAGCTTTCTCATTATCAGATAAGGTATGTTGTTTAGGTTTTTTATCACGTGAGAACGTTTCTTTTTCTCCATTTTTAAACTCTTCTGGAGTTGTAATATACTCCATATTAACCAGTAAATCAGTTAAGTCCTGCTCGGCTTGTTTGGGTATATAGGAAGAAAATGCTTTTTGTAACATCGCTACAAGGTTCTCTTTTGATGTATAATTATCACCTTTTGCGTTTTTTATAGTTTTACAAAACCACAGGCAAACTTCTGTAAGTGGGTCTTCAATTAAGCCCGCTGCGTGCATACCACCAAGGTCAGATTGTGCACCGGTATGTCCTTGCTCGGCTGCTTTGGTAATCCATTTTTTGCCCTCTGGGTAATTAGGTGTGTTGTCTGGCTCACCTTGCCCCCTACAATACATTACTCCAAGGCCAGCTTGTGCATGAGAATATCCTTGCTCGGCTGCTTTGGTAATCCATTTTTTGCCCTCTGGGTAATTAGGTATGTTGTCTGGCTCACCTTGTCCGTTAAGATACATTAATCCAAGGTTACTTTGAGCTTTGGGAATGTCTTGCTCAGCTGCTTTTATAAACCATTTTTTAGCCTCTGGGTAATTAGGTGTATTGTCTGGCTCACCTTGTCCGCCAAAATACATCCAGCCAAGGCCAGATTGCGCAACGGAGCTTCCTTGCTCTGCTGCTTTTGTAAGCCATTTTTTCCCCTCCGGGTAATTAGGTGTGTTGCCTGGCTCACCTTGCCCTCTACAATATATAGCTGCAAGGTTATTTTGTGCAGGTACATAGTCTTTCTCCGCTGCTTTGAGATAATACTCTTTTGCTTTTTGTATATTTGGTTCGCTTTCTGGTGTTCCTACTCCATTGTTATATAAAAACCCTTTTGAAAAATTAAGTTCCGCTGTGTCATTTGGTATGCTTTCTACTTTTTTCAAAAGAGCAGGCAGGCTATCTGCATTAACGTTGTTTTTAATTATAGTAATGAACTCATGAGTAAATAATTCATGTTCTGTAAGAAGTGTATTTTGTGATTGCTCCAATCTGGATATGATATCCGGGGTAAGGTTGCCTTCTGCAATTTCCTTCAGCGTGATTGCAAAATCAGCTACTGCATCTTCCTTTGTTTTGTATAGATGTTTTTTGCTGTCTTGTTTCGAATTAGGTTCGAGTTTAAGTTTCATTTTGTTACCATGTTTTGATTTTCTGGATGATGTGTAATGCAAAACAAGTCGTTCTGTCAATGTCTTTAAAGCAAGTCATCTCGTATTCTTAATCATTGATTCAAAGTGATTTCTTTTGCGCTTTTGTGCTTTTATGCTATTGTGCCGTTGCAACACTAAAATAGAGAAAACAAGATGATTCCACGTTATTCACGTCCCGAAATGGTAGCTATCTGGGCACCAGAGAACAAATTCAGAATATGGTTTGAAATTGAGGCGCATGCTTGTGATGCGCTGGCGGAACTTGGTGTTATTCCTGAGGAAGACGCCAAAAATATCTGGAAAAATGCGCCAAAACAATGGACTGCGGATGATGTAACTAAAATTGATGATATTGAGCGCGTAACTAAGCATGATGTAATTGCATTTTTGACTCATCTGTCAACTTATATTGGCGAAAGCAGTCGGTTTGTCCATCAAGGAATGACAAGCTCTGATGTGCTGGATACCTGCCTTGCGGTGCAGTTAAAAGAGGCAGCAGATATATTACTTGCTGATATGGATAAGCTATTAGCAGCACTTAAAAAACGCGCATATGAAACTAAAGACATGGTGTGTATGGGGCGAAGTCACGGAATTCATGCCGAGCCAGTTACTATGGGCTTGAAGTTCGCCCGCTTTTATGCCGAAATGGAGCGTAACCGTAACCGTTTAAAAACTGCACGTGATGAAGTGGCGACTTGTGCTATATCTGGTGCGGTGGGGACTTTTGCCCATATCGACCCGAAAGTGCAAGACTATGTAGCTAAGAAAATGGGGCTTACATCTGAGCCGATTTCTACGCAGGTTATCCCACGTGATAGGCATGCTATGTTTTTTGCCACACTTGGTGTGATTGCTGGTTCTATTGAGAATGTGGCGATTGAAATCCGCCATATGCAACGAACTGAAGTTTTGGAAGCTGAGGAGTTTTTCTCTGCGGGGCAAAAGGGAAGTTCTGCGATGCCGCATAAGCGGAACCCTGTGCTGACTGAAAACTTAACTGGCCTTGCGCGCTTGGTGCGTGGTTATGTTACCCCAGCAATGGAAAATATTGCGCTATGGCATGAACGTGATATATCGCATTCATCGGTTGAGCGTACAATTGCGCCGGATGCTACGGTAACGCTTGATTTCGCGCTTGCAAGGCTTAGCAATGTCGTTGAGAATTTGCTGGTATATCCAGAAAACATGTTGAAAAATTTGAACCAACTCGGCGGGCTGATATTTTCACAACGTGTACTTTTGGCGCTTACTCAAGCTGGTGTTAGCCGTGAGGATTCTTATAAAATGGTGCAGCGTAACGCAATGAAAGTTTGGGAGCAGGGGAAAGACTTCCTGACCGAGCTTAAGAATGATTCGGAAATTACTGCAAAACTTGGAGAAAAGGAACTTACTGACCTGTTCGATTTAAATTTCCATACCAAGAATGTCGATGTAATTTTTGAAAGGGTGTTTGAGTAGTATTTAGAGCTAAGAACTTTAGAACTAGAAATTCAGGAGTGTTGTAATCGTGCAGATGGTGAATAAGGTTGTGTTCGCCTCGTCGCAATTGTAAAGAGGACAAGATTGAGAGAAGTTAAAAGTAGTTTGTCCATTTAGTGACCTGGTGCGGCCTGAGTATTAAAACAATTAAGCGTCGTTGCAAAAATTACATGATTTATTTCATTTAATTACTTCGTGCAACTGCCTATAACTACAGTCTTTTTTCAGGTAGTGATTCATTTTGAAATCTAAGTTCACACCCCGTAGGGGAGTTATTATTCAATGAGTCACAATCAAATAAACAAAACCCTGGAAAAATGAATTAACATACAATAATATACCATCGATCAAAATAAATGGATAGGTAATCTATGGTACTTACAGACCTAATACAAAAAGGGGGCCCTGTAATGGTTCCGATATTGATGTTATCGGTTTATGTGGTCGCTGTCATATTTTATAAGCTTTATCAGTTTTGGCGCCTGGGCGTTTTTAACACTGGTTTTATCCCACCATTGCTTGAATCTGTAGAAGATAAAAAACTAAATGAAGCTTTGCGTATAGCCAGCAATCAAAAAAACCCTATCGCTCGTGTAATTGAAACTACAATAAATTGCCTCAACTCCTATAATATGTCGGAAGATAAAAAAAATCGCATGATTGAAGCTTCTGGCACAAAAGAATTGCGCGTGTTTGAAAGCCATTTGCGTGGGTTGGAAATGGTTTCTACTGTTGCACCACTACTTGGTCTGCTTGGTACTGTAAGCGGAATGGTAAAGACTTTCTCAGGCATTAACCAGATAGGTGCCAGGGTTGACCCGGCATTGCTCGCTGGTGGTATATGGGAAGCATTAGTCGCCACTGTTGCTGGTTTGATGGTTGCAATTCCGGCTCTGGCCTTACATTATCTGATTGATAGCCGTGTAGAAAGCATACGCGCTTTAATGACGGATACTGTTGCATACATATTAGCAAAAACTGAGGCGTAAATTGATAGAGTTCCGCAGGAAATCTAACTATAGGGGAGCAATAGCGCTGAACCTCACATCGCTGATAGATGTGCTTTTCTTATTGGTTATATTCTTCTTGCTTACCACTAAGTTCGTGACGTTTGATTCGATAAACTTAAACATTACCACTATCAATAATAGTAAGGCGGTATCGCCTTCTGGTACTGCAATTGTTATTGTTTTAATGGAGGGTAATAAATTTATGCTTTCAGGCAAAGAATATAAAATTGAGGAGCTTACTGGCAAGGCCAGGCAAATTATGGCTGAGAATAAAAACTATGATGTTGCTTTAGTAACCCGTCCTGGCATTACCGTCCAAAATATGGTAACAGCAATGGACAAGCTAAGGGCTTCAGGAGCAAAGGGGATTTCCCTTTCGGAATAGTAAAGTGACCTATATTTGTATTGCATTCTTATAAGTTTGTGATATATATATGTCAGCTTTGACTGGTCTTCTACTAATGGTATAGCAAGTAATAGAGCAATGCAATTTAAACGTAACCCAAGAAAAAAACAGCAAATCAGCTTGATACCGATGATTAACATCATCTTTTTATTGCTGGTGTTTTTTATTATTGCAGGGACGATTGAGGTAGTTGATACATTTGATTTGGTGCTGCCAAAATCACAGACAGGCAAAAGTAAGGCGCCAGTTGATGTGGTTATTTATTTAAGTGCTGATGGAAAAATCGCAGTAAATAGCGATGTGGTAACAGAGCAAACCTTACAAACTATTGTAAAAACTTTGTTTATTGATGACCCGAAGCAGCAGATTTCTATAAAATCTGATGCTAGCGTGCCAGCGAAAACAGTTATTACGGTCATGAATTTAATTGAGAAAGCGGGCGGATCGGATGTTTCGCTAATTACACAAACGGTAGAACGATGACTTTATCTGGTAGGCATTTTTATAGTTTTATCGCGTTCTCCGCTATACTGCATTTTGTTGCGCTAACTATGGTGGTTATAACGCCAGCTATATCTGATAATGAAGTTTTTACTGAGTTAAAAATTAAACTCGGCACCGGAAAACCTGATCTAGGAATAGGTGCTCGCAGCCTTTCTGAAAACTCATATTTCAAGCAACAAGTTCAGGGCGAGCAACATCCAGCAACAGAAACCCCGGCCATATCTAATAATGTAGTGGCAGATGCAACAGCGCAGGAATCTGAGCCAGTGCAGCCACAAACAACTCCTGAGCAAGCCGCGCAGGAAGTTGTAAAAAATGAGCCTGAAAAAAGCGATGCAATCCAAGAAAAGCAAGAACCGGCATTTAATGAAAAGCAGATGGATATGCTACGCGCTTTAGCCCCAGCTGCCGCGCCGATTCCTGTATTGCAAGTCCCTAAAAACCCACCACCTAAAGCCGCATCGCGCATACTAGAAGAAGGCGAGGGGGAGGAATTTGGTAATTCAACCGATAGCGATGCGAAGGACCTTTCGTCGTATGAGCAGATGCTTCCGCTTTGGCTTGATAAATTCCGTGTTTACCCTGAAGAGGCTATACAAAATGACATGGAAGGCCGTGGCGATGTAAAAATGCTTGAAGATGCCGATCCTGTTATCCCTGTCCCTGCTGATTACTATCGTGATAAAAAAACTTTTTCGTATAAAATTACGTTTGAGTTTGTGCGGTAGCAGACTTTATCCTGAGGCCTGGATTCTAGCGTCATGCTGAATTTATTTCAGCATCCACGGGTACAAGATATTATGTAGTTTCATTTTATTGTTGTCTTATCAATAAAAAAGTAAAGGCTTGTTTGTCTTGGAGACTGGATCCTGAAATAAATTCAGGATGACGCTAGCCGTGAGGCCCCAGGATAAATTGTAAGTACAGCCATTATAAAACTGTTTCCTTTAACCATTAAACTATTATGCTGCCACATTACTTCCAACCAACGGTAATTAGAAATGAACAACATCACCCGCCTCAAACAAATAATGGCCCAGCTGCGCGACCCAGAAAAAGGTTGCCCATGGGATGTAGAGCAGGATTTTGAGTCAATATCTCCGCATACTATTGAGGAGGCTTATGAAGTTGTTGATGCTATTGAAAAGGGTGATATGCATGCCCTA
>JAJONM010000134.1 GCA_021323415.1 Rickettsiaceae bacterium | reverse complement strand
TGGTAAAAGGCGTTATACCTTTTAAGCAGGAAGAATTGAACTTATAATATCTTCAAGCACATCAGCATTGCCTTTTACCAAAACCACTTTGAATCTTGACGCCTCTCCTGATACTAATTCTATATCCGATGATGGGATATTTAGTTCTTTAGCTAAGAAACGTTTGGCGTAACTTTGAGATGTATCTTTATTCCATTATGCGTTTTTTGGTAGAACATGACGAGCAACATATAGTATGGTTAGTCTTTGGCTGGTACATAATATAGTAATGAGGCCGTTTTTATGCATTTTTTATACTATATAATTAGGTTTAGCGGAATATTTATGCTAAACTTATACCAGTTACAGTTATGAATAAATTGAAAAACTTAAATGTAGTGAAACTTATGATTAAAAAACTTGGAATTACAATAATAGCCTTAACCGCTGTTTTAAATGTATCAAGTGCATATTCAGCAGTAATGGATGCTGGCGAAGCTAGCCGTTGCAGCCGTTACTTTTCTCTATACGAAAAAAAGAACCATATGCCAAGCAATATGTTGCGTGCAATTGGTGTTACAGAGTCAGGAAGATATTCTAAAGAAGCAGGCAGAAGCGTTGCATGGCCTTGGACTATAAATGTGAATGGTAAAGGTTATCAATATGAATCAAAAGCCAAGGCGATTGCTGCAGTAAAGCAATTCCAGGCAGAGGGTAATAAAAGTATTGATGTGGGATGTATGCAGATTAACCTGAAATACCACCCAGAGGCATTTACAAATCTGGAGCAGGCGTTTCGAGCCGCGCTTTAATATCGGTTATGCTGCGAACTTCTTAACTAATATATATAAAAAAGAAGGTAGCTGGGAAGCTGCAATCAGCAACTACCATAATGCTAACGACTCTATCGGCGGTAAATACGTAGCCCGTGTTTATGAAGCATGGAGAAAAGAGGATAAAGCTGTTAGCGTTGCATGGCTAGATAAGCATACTGGCTGGATGGATATTTCTGTAAAGGATAGCCCAAGAGCTAAAAAGCAAGATGGCGATGTTAGCGATATAACTAAGAGTGTGTTACAACATTTCGTAAGATAATTCTGCAAGACGGGGTTTGTAACCCCGTCTTAATATTCATATCCTACAATTAAAAATGACATGAATATGTGGAATGGGTTGCAAACCCATGCAAAAGTGATTTCCAAAGTTAGTAATGAAAAACCCGCTGAGAAATCAGCGAGCTTTTTTGTATTATATGACTTACAATAAAAGCTTGTGTGTCTACATATTGATATATGGGTAAGGTTGTGTTAAAATGTAGCATACAAAAAAAGGAGCGTAAAAGGAGCGTAAAATGCATAATAGACATTATAATATTCCGGCTATAGTCCCACCTTTGAATTTAGCGGCTATGCCAGCGCTAGACGTAGAGACTCAGGTTACTCCGCATTGGGAACCAGGGGCAGCAGGCTTGCCTACTCCACGTGGGCATTATGAGGCTCCACTTACTCCGCATTTGGTGCCTTCTCTACGCGAGCATTATGTTGATCCCATGCCATCACATAACGTTGGTAGAGGAAATGTAAATAATTCTTATTTGAATCCTATTACGATGATGCAGTGTGGTTTTACACTTGTAGCTTGCGCTGCTGTTACTTTAGCCGTTGCAAATCGTAAATATCATTTAGCAGAACGGACAACGAATTTTGCTAAATCATGCTATCAATCGGCGAGTGGTTTTGTAGGCAGGTTATTTGGTCATCAGGTTGCACCGCAGGCAGCGCAGCAGGGAGGCGCGGTTCAGAACGCACAAATACAAACTCCAGCTCAAGCGCCAAAAGTTATTAATTGGTACAGATATGATGTTAGTAATACATTAACTAAAGGACTGTTAATAGATCAAGTAGATTGTCTTGCAAAGTATCCAGCGCAGGTGGAAGAGTTATTACAGCAGGTTTGCGTGCGACAAAAATTAGATAAGTTTAAAATTGAAAAAATTATTAAAGATGCGTTTGCAAATGAATCATTATCTCAAAAAGATGCTAATAATTTAGCAGAAAATCTTCAAGGAATTAATGATCTTTCTAATAAGAGTTGTAAAGATTTATTCCTTCATTGTAATTATAAAAATCGTGAAATACCTCATATGGTTGAATCTGCTGCTAGGCAAGCTATTATGGCAGATTGGGTAGAAAAAATTCGAGCACTAGAAGAAAATTCTCCGCGCGTTCCTGCTGCACTCAGTGCATCATCAAGTGGGGCATTGTTAGGACGCTAATAGTTTTGAAAGCTAATATGAAAACCCGCTGAGCGATCAGCGGGTTTTGTTTAAGTTTGAATTTTCTGTTTGATATTAGTGTCACTCCGCACCCTTTCTTGTTGCGGAGTCTTTTTGTGTTTCAAGCAGACCCCGCAACAAGAAAGGGTGCGGGGTGACAGCCGGGGGGGGCTTGCTTGTCCCATTAAAGTAATGTAACAATATCCTTGCTCTTTCTTTTTTTGTGGTATATACGTGTCGTGCAATAATGTTACATATATAAAGGGAGAATTAAAATGAAAACTAAAGAAGAACTTGAAAATACTTATCAAGATTATAAAACAGGTGCGATAATCACTGGATTTATTGGCGGGATTCTTATGATTGGTGGTAGTGTAGGAATAGCACTTACTATTGGAGATCCAGGACCTTTGTCTGGATCCTCTACAGTTTTTATTTTAGGTGCTATGTCTGGCTGTTATACAACATGGGGAACTTATCGGGCAGTAAAATATCGCCAGAAGCTTGCAGCTATGGATATTGAGAGAGGTAACGCACCTGCTATTGAGATGAACCGTGCACCTGCTGTTGCAGCAGCACAAGCACCTGTTATATCTCCCGATTTATTAGAAGCGCCTGTGAAGTCATCTCCAGCGCCTGTTATAGCGAGCAATTCAGTGTCATCTGCACAGCAGCGTGTTTATAATGTGGATGCTATACTCAAAG
>JAJONM010000073.1 GCA_021323415.1 Rickettsiaceae bacterium | reverse complement strand
TGATTCAAGCAGGCTACCAATGCCAAGGGAAGGGTGGCCACCAAAATGAGTGATAAGCTCGCCGGCTTCTTCTGCGTGACGTAGGGATTCGTTAGCTTGCTCGCGCAGCCATGATACGATAGGAATACGGTTATGGCCAAATATCATAAATGAATAATGTGTATAACGTACTACGCCAGCTAGCTCTGCTTCCAGTATTTTATTAAGGGTGGCGATTAAGTCGTTTTTGTTAAGTTCTGTCATTTTTCTACCTTTTAAAAGTTCGCTACAAGTTTGCTTAGATTGATTGGGAAAGTCAAGCGATGGTTCTTAATGTAGTGGTTCATTTTTAGACGACACCCCATCAACGAATTGTGAAGCTTACTGATACAGAATTTTGATGGAGCAACTGTGTTTTGTTTAAGACCCCGCAACAAGTGCGGGGCGACAACCAGTTGATATGATTACCACGGAGCCTTATCACACACTCAGTCTGTCACCCCGCTTAATTGCGGGGTCACACTTTAAACAGACAAGACCCCGTATAAAAATCTGAAGGAGATTTTTACGGGGTGTGAACGTAAATTTCAAATTGAGTCACTAGCTTAAACTACTGTTACAATTTAAGAGCGTCCTTCTTTTTCTTTACCTTTGCCTTTGGGATCAGGATTTTCTTTGTCACTATTTTTAGGGTGCTTTTCAGCCCAGGTTTTGCTTGAGCTGCTTAATTGCGCTTTTTCTTCGGCAATCATTTTGCTAAGGTCTTCCCGTAGCGATGTAGTATCTTCAGGGTGACCTTTTTTCATAGCTGTAGTTAAAGCGTGTAATGCTTTTTTAGGGTCGTCCAGCTCTATATGGCATAGGCCTATATTATAATATGCCTGTGCTATATTAATTTTGCTTTTGTGGCCGTAATAAAAGTCATTTATGGATGATTCATAGTAACCAATTGCATTTTTGTAGTCATGGTTCTTATGCAATATAGCCCCAATGTTATAAAGAGCGGTGCCCTCCTCATTATAATCTTCTGTCAGATATCTTATGTGATTGTATGTTGCAATTGCGTTTGCGTTATCACCTATCCTTTCATATGCATCAGCTAGTTCATTATAGGCTGTAAACATAGGTTTTCTGGCGTCTTTAGAATTTTTTATGTGTGGAAGTAGTTTTATTATTGCATTCCGGCAAAGTATTTCATTTGGGTAGTCATTTGATTGTTTATAATCGTTGGCTTTGGCTTTTAGTTCTGCTATAGGCACATCCAGCTCTGTGAGCGCCAACTTCATATGTCCGATTTTCAAGGTCACACCGAGGGATTCAGTTACCGAGAGAAAAATTTTATTATAAGACTTTATAGCTTCTTTATGATTGCCTAAAGACATATGTAGATTTCCTAGATTGAAAAAGGCGTCGTTATCGCGGGATAATTGTGTTATTATACTGTAGCAATTTGTAGCCTTTTGTAATTCGCCTCTTGTTTTATAAATAACGGCGAGTTTTCGGCAAATTTTTATAAAACTAATATCTCGGCTTCCATTTCCTCGGTCTGTAGACATATATTTTCTGTCGCATTTAAGATATGCCTTAATTGCTGCGTCGAGGTTTTCGATCTTATCTTGCTGGGATGTTGAGGCTTCTGCTTTTTTAATATATTCTTTAGCTTGTTTTGCAAACTGTTTATTTTGTGCTTTTTTCTCTTCTTTTTTAGCTTGTTTTTCTTGCTTAGCTAATCTTTTGTCTTCGTTTTTAGATTTCATTTCACTGTATGTTGTTTTCTGAAGCTCTATCTTTTCTACTTGTCTCTTTTTTGCTGCGGCGATTCTTTCTTCAGGAGTTTCTGCATTTGTTTGCGACATGCGATTTGCCGGGCGAGAATAAAATGATGGAGCTGAGCTGCTAGAGCTTGGTTGGGGATTATAGGCGCGCGGGGATGAATTAGATAGTGAATTGCTACTAGAACTTGGAGTTCCTGTGACTGATACTACAGACATGAATGGAGCTGCATTAGAGCTTGTTGAGTTGCTTGATATTGAAATAGACGGTGCTTTGCCTAGTTCTTTTTCAGCCAGTTTGTCTTTGCCGTAGATATTTAAATAAGCGATTGCTTCTTTTTTGATGTCTATAGGTGAAATATTATCTGATTCAGATAGCTTTTGGATCAATGGCTGTACTGCGGGAAGGTCTGCAGCAAAGCGAATGATATAATATAGTGCGTCTACATCTGTTGCTATGTCAGCATTATTAAAAGCATGTTGTATGTCAGCGGTTGGTTTCGTATTACCTAAAATTATAGCAAAAGCAAGTTTTGCCGTTTCTATATCGGCATTATTAACAATCGCATCGATATGAACTTTGAGGTTCTCTTCTAATAATTTTTGTTGTTGTGCAGTTAGCATGGATTTTCCCTCTTATCGCTAAATGGGTTAATAATTTAATTATATTTTATTGTGCGTATTTAATAACACTGTTGCCGCGACTTTGCAACAAATTGTTGGTGCTTTGCTTGCTATGCCAAATATTTTTCCAAATGATACTTGACCAATTCCATAAATTTAGGTAAATTTACCAAAGAAACCCATTTAATCCCATATTTTTCCATTTAATACCAACAGGTAGTTGTAAGGTGGATAAGAGACTGGGGGCTTAGATGTTAGGGTGTGTGGGTTGGTTCTCTTTATAACCTCAGGTAGAGGTTTGAGCAGAGCAGGCTGCTTTTAGCCGTCTACTTCGTTGTTCTTCGGACTCGTTGTGCTCTCGTATGTTTAATACGCTCCGCGCATCTCGCCTTGAACGCCTCGTATACGACTAAATCAATATGCTCTGAATGTTTTGGTTTTATTCGCTGTGGAGCTTGGAATAAATGGCATTGTTCTTGTCTACATTTGTAAACAAGGTTGATAAAAAGGGGCGTGTGTCTGTCCCTGCCAATTTTCGTGCAGCTTTGGCGGAGCAAAAATACCAGGGAATCATTGCATATCAGTCGTTTGTTAACGAATGTATTGAGGCTTGCGGAATGGATAGGATAGAGCGTTTGAGTGAAAGTATTGATAGTCTTGATCCGTATTCGGACAGCCGCGACGCTTTTGCCGCTACAATTCTTGGCGGAAGCTTGCAATTACCGTTTGACAGCGAGGGTAGAGTTATGTTACCTGAGGCCATTCTAAGTGAGGCCGGTATTGATAAAAAGGCTGTATTTGTAGGAAAAGGTGCAACATTTGAGATATGGAATCCAGAGGCGTTTGAGGTTTACTCGGCTAAAGCGCGTGATCTGGCTAAGAAAGAGCGGGCGAATTTGAGATTATCTGCGAAAAAGGAGGGTAATTAATGTCATCCTCTGATCCTCACATTTCAGTAATGCTGAACGAAATGCTAGAATATATGTCACCAAAAGATGGTGAAGTGTATGTAGATGGCACTTTTGGTGCGGGCGGTTACAGCAAAGCAATGTTGCAAGCTGCAAATTGCAAAGTATATGCTATAGACCGTGACCCTACCGTTATAAAAATAGCAGAAGAATTAAAGAAAGAATTCCCTGGCCGAGTTGAGCTCTTGGTTGGGAAATTCAGCGATATGGAAAGATTGCTGCAAGATGCTGGTGTGTCTAAAGTTGATGGCGTTGTTTTAGATATCGGCGTTTCTTCAATGCAAATTGACCAGGCAGAACGGGGTTTTTCATTCATGCGTGAAGGCCCGCTTGATATGCGTATGAGTAGTGATGGCGTGGATGCTGCTTATGTAGTCAATAACACTGGTGAAAAAGAATTAGCAGATATCATATACATGTATGGTGGTGAGAAAAAGTCACGCTACATAGCAAGGGCGATAGTTGAATCGCGTCTGCAGGAGCCAATTACTACAACAAAAAAATTGGCTGAGATTATACGCTCGGTAGTGCGTGCTGGTAAGGATAAAATTGATCCGGCAACACGTACATTCCAGGCTTTGCGTATTTGGGTTAACGATGAGTTGGGAGAACTCAAGGAGGCTCTTGGAGCAGCAGAGAGAGTGTTGAAAAACAATGGAAGGTTGGTAGTTATCACTTTCCACTCTCTCGAAGATTCTATTGTTAAGAATTTCCTTAACGAAAAAAGTGGTAAGACTGAAGGTGTATCAAGACATGTCCCTTTATTGGGAGTGACAAAAAGTAGCGCTTCATTTAAAGTGATAACTAGAAAGCCAGTTGTGCCAAGTGAGGCTGAAGTTGCAATGAATGTAAGATCGCGTTCTGCTAAGCTACGTGCAGCAAGTAAAATAGGGGAGGCAGTATTATGAAGCGTCCTATTATATTAATTTGCGTTGTTCTGTTGGCATTGGTGATAGTTACATTATTCCAGGTTAAGCATAATGTACAAAACATGAAAAGGGACTTGGATGAAATTAACCGTGAGCTTGCAGCAAATGAAGATGCAATACACGTTTTAAAAGCAGAGTGGGCCTATTTAAACGAACCTTCACGCATAAAGAAATTATCTGATCAGTATTTGAATATGGATTATATTACAATCGCACAATTAAAACGTAATAATGAAATTAAGGATGTGTATCTGGCCTCTCATGATGAACCGAGAGACATGGCTAATCCTACCGCCCCAACGCTCAAACCTATATTATCCAGTGCCAGGGGTTATAGATGATAAACACTCTCACAAAGGGTAATGAGAGTGGAAATTTCATAAGCATAGGCAAAGCGGAGCCGAGTGTTATTGGCATGAGCCATACAAGGCTTAGGTTTGTACTCTGCGTGTTTATTGTTGTATATCTGGTGCTATCGGTTAGGGTTGTCTATGTTGCAGTATTTAATAATGCATTAACTACAAGTGGATATAGCGCTACTACAAAAACGGAAGCTGTGGCTGTTAATCCTGAATCTGGCAGTGTTGAACCACTGTTAAAACACCGTGCTGAAATAATTGATAGAAATGGTACTTTGCTTGCAGTTAACCTGGCTACAGCATCTTTGTACGCAAACCCAAAAACAATACTGGATGTAGACGAAGCGGTAAAAAAACTTACTGCAATTTTTCCTGATATGGAGGCTGACAAGCTTAAGCAAAAACTTAGTGCTGAGAAAAGCTTTGTATGGATAAAAAGAAACCTTACTCCGGATGAGCAGTATAAAGTCAATGCTCTTGGCTTGCCTGGATTGTATTTTAAAGAAGAAGAAAAGCGCGTTTACCCACATAAAGAACTTGTTTCTCACATTTTGGGATTTGTAAATGTTGATGGGCAAGGCTTATCTGGTATTGAAAAGCAGTTCAATATGTACTTATCTGGAACTAATGATATAGGCGGCGTGAATGAGCCTCTCAGATTGTCTGTGGATATAAGAGTGCAAAGTATTGTTCACGATGCGCTGCAAAGGGCTTCTGCTGAGTTTAAGACGCAGGCCGCAAGCGCTATTGTTATGGATGTAAATACTGGCGAAATTGTTTCAATGGTTAGTCTGCCAGATTATGACATTAATAACCCGAGTATTGCTAGTGACGACAGTAAATTTAACAGAGCTACGCTTGCTGTTTATGAAATGGGTTCGACATTTAAAACTTTCAATATGGCATTAGGTTTTGAGCTTGGTGATATTGATATGAAAGATACGTTTGATGTATCGGAGCCTATAAAATTAGGAAGGTTTTCTATTAGAGATTATCATCAGGATAAAAGTGTTATGACTGTTCCTGAAATATTTATTCATTCCTCTAATATTGGTTCGGTAAAGATTGCTGATAAAGTAGATCCTTCTGAGCAAAAAGCTTTCCTTGAAAGATTAGGTTTATTAGATGAACTTGATATAGAACTTCCTGAAAAATCACATCCGCTATTTCCTTCAAAATGGACAAAATCCAGTTCTATGACTATATCGTATGGTCATGGTATCGCAGTTACATCTATGCATGTGGTAAAGGCAACCGCGGCATTAGTAAATGGTGGTATTCTAAATCCTGCAACATTAATTAAGAAAGAAAAATTTAGTTTTATCAAAGGTGAGAGGGTGGTAAGTGAAGCTACATCATCTAAGATAAGGAAATTAATGCGCTGGGTAGTTAAGTATGGAACTGGTAAAAAAGCAGAAGTTGAAGGGTATATGGTAGGTGGAAAAACCGGTTCAGCTGAGAAGGTGAGTGATGGCGGCTACGATAAAGCAAGTAATATTTCTTCGTTTATAGGGACTTTCCCTTCTAATAAACCGCAATATGTTATACTAGTTATGCTTGATGCGCCGGTAGGCAATGCAAGTACTGGTGGTTTTGCGACCGGTGGCATGGTTGCAGCTCCCGTGGTAAATGACATTGTAAAGCATATGGCTCCAGTAGTTGGAATTATGCCGGTAGATGAAAATGATGCCAAGATAAAAAAAGAATTTTGGTATGAAGGTGATAAAGAGGAAGAATAGCATTGCTATTACTATTGTTTAATAACGGATTATGAAATGAAGAAGCTGCAGCAATTAATTAGCGATACAGATGTAAGTATAGATAAAAAGTATCGGGATATTTTAGTACAAGGTATAACTCTTGATTCCAGAAAAGTTGAAAAAGGATTTCTATTTGCAGCACTCAAAGGTGCGACCAGCGATGGAAGTCAGTTTATTGAAAGCGCGATAAAATCTGGTGCCGTTGCAATTATTTGTGATGAAGATGCGCAAGTTAAAATTTTAGATGAAGTATGTGTAATAAAATCTAAAAATCCTAGAAGATTATTTGCACTTGTTGCCGCTAATTTTTACGATAAGCAGCCGAAAGTTGTGGCTGCGGTAACTGGTACTAATGGTAAAACTTCGACGGTGCATTTTTGTCGTGAGATGTGGAAACATTTAGAGAAGCATTCGGCTAGTATTGGCACTGTCGGGATTTATGATAGCAATGGTAAATATAATTATGACCGCGCTAATTTCTTAACTACGCCTGATACTGTAAAGCTGCATCAAATAATAAATGAACTTGCAGGTAATGGTGTTACGCATATGGCGATGGAGGCATCAAGCCATGGTCTTGACCAGTTCCGTTTGGATGGTGTGCATGTAAAAATCGCGGCTTTTAGTAACCTGACGCGTGACCATCTGGATTATCACGGAACTTTTGAAAATTATTTAAATGCAAAATTACGTTTGTTTAATGATGTTATGAAGGAAGGTGGTGTTGCGGTTCTAAATAGTGATATACCTGAGTTTGAGACGTTACTTGCGGCTTGTGAAAAACGTGGTCACCGTATTATTTCATACGGCAAACACAAAGATGGCAGAAAAAATTACATTGATATATTTGGTATTACTAATACCTCAGAAGGGCAGCAAATTTCGTTTGAGATATTGGGTAAGGTATATAACGTAAATACCCAATTAATAGGGGAATTTCAGGCGTACAATCTTTTGTGTGCGCTTGGTATTGTGCTTGCATCTGGTGAGAACGTTGATGAAGCGGTTGCTGTTATGCCAAAGGTTTCTTGCGTACCTGGTCGCATGGAAAAAGTGGGCACAAACATATTTATTGATTATGCACATACACCTGATGCGTTGGAAAAAGCATTGGCGGTTTTGCGCCCGCATACTAAAGGTAAGTTATGGGTAGTATTTGGATGTGGTGGTGATAGGGATAAAGGAAAGCGCCCGCTAATGGGAAAAGTGGCGGCGCAGATTGCTGATAAAATTATTGTGACGGATGATAATCCGCGCAGTGAGAACCCAGCTACAGTGCGCTCTGAGATTATGGTGGCATTTAATGGTGAAGACGTAAAAGAAATTGGCGATAGGCATGAGGCAATTAGATATGCCGTATCTAATATGAAAAACGATGATATGCTTTTGATTGCTGGTAAAGGACATGAAAAAACGCAGACTATAGGGGCGCAGGTATTACCATTTGATGATGTTGAGGTGGCGAAGGAAGTGCTTGCTTAATCATTAGGAAGAAAATTATAAGTGGAGTTTGTATTGATAGCAGGAAGGTGCAAAAAGGAGATTTGTTCATTGCCATTATTGGTGAGAATAATGATGGCCATGAATATGTAAGAGCAGCACTTGATGCTGGTGCAGTGGCGGCAATGGTAAATTTTATTCCTGAAAATGTTGGACAGAATGCGCCGCTTTTAGTGGTAAGTGATACCACCGAAGCTTTATGGGATTTGGCGCGGTTTAGCCGCGAGCGTATAAAAGGCAAAGTTATTATGGTAACAGGTAGTGTTGGTAAAACCAGCACGAAGGAAATGCTTGCGCATGCACTTGAGAGCCAAGGAAAAATTTACGCAACAGAAGGTAATTTAAATAATCATTATGGTTTGCCGCTTACTTTAGCGCGTACGGAAGCTAATGTTGATTATGCAATTTTAGAAGTTGGTATGAACCATGCGGGTGAAATATCTCCGCTTTCAGTGTTGGGTAAGCCTGATGTTGCAATTATTACAACGGTTGAACCGGTACATCTGGAATTCTTTGAAGGCGTAGAGCAAATAGCTGATGCTAAAGCGGAAGTGTTTGATGGGTTATCGGAAAATGGGATTGCTATATTAAACCGTGATAATCCACATTTTGCTAAGCTTAAAAATATTGCCAAGAGTTTGGATATAAAAGATGTGTATTGTTTTGGTGCTGCAGAGGGTGCTGACTTTGGATTGGTTTCATACAAGGAACAATTAGAAGGTGGGCAGGTAAGTGCTATTTGCCAAGGGGTTAAATTGGATTATTTAATTGGCATCGCAGGAGAGCATCAGGCGAAAAATTCTCTGGCGGTGCTGGCTGCAATATCCGCTGCAGGTGGTAACATAAAAAAAGCTGCACAGTCATTTGCAAGTTTCCAGGCAAAGTCTGGCAGAGGAAAACGCCATCAGTTAAAAACCAATTTTGGTGAAATTACTTTGATTGATGATACTTATAACGCCAGCCCTGCCTCTGTTACTGCTGCACTTAAAGTTTTGGGAGATAATAAGAAGCAGGATGCTGGGCGAGCAGTTGCAGTTTTAGGCAGTATGTTTGAGCTTGGTGAGGAGGCTCAAAAAATGCATGTGGATTTAATGCAAAAGGTTGTGGAAAATAATATCGATTTAGTATTTACTGCCGGTGAGCTGATGAACAAAATGTTTGATGCGCTGCCTGCTAATTTAAAAGGGCAGAAGGCTGAGGATTCTAAAGCACTTGCGGGCAAAGTGGTGGCAAGTTTGCAAAATGGAGACATTATTTTGGTTAAAGGTTCGCGCGGAATGCGTATGGAAAATGTAGTTAATAGTATCTTGCAAGAAGGCCAGAAAAAGAATGCTGTATAATTTTTTGATCCAATTTGTCAGTGAGTACCCTGTATTAAATCTATTTCGTTATTTGACTTTTAGAAGTGGCGGTGCAGTTTTTACCTCACTTCTAATAAGTTTTATTTTTGGTCCGCGAATTATTGCGTGGCTAAAAAGAAAGCAGCAAGAAGGTCAGCCAATTAGGGAGGATGGCCCACAAAGTCACCTGGTGACTAAGAAAGGCACGCCTACTATGGGTGGGGTAATGATGCTTTTGGCAGTTGGTGTTTCAACACTGCTATGGGCGGATTTGAAAAATCCATATGTGTGGATTGTTCTGTTTGTAACTGCCGGGTTTGGTCTTCTTGGGTTTGCGGATGATTACCTTAAAGTAACCAAAAAAAATACAAAAGGTGTTTCTGGAAAAAGCAAATTAGTTGCGCAGTTTAGTATTGCTCTCGTTGCGGCACTCTGGATACAGCATCTTTCCCCGGCAAATTATGCTACACATTTGGCGGTTCCTTTCTTTAAGCAGGTTGTATTTAATCTTGGTTATTTCTACATACCATTTGTGATGGTGGTTATGGTTGGTGCATCAAACGCAGTTAATTTAACGGATGGGCTTGATGGCCTTGCTATAGTGCCAATAATGATAGCATCTGCTTGCTTTGCACTTATTACATATGTTGTTGGAAATATAAATTTTGCTGAATATTTGCAGCTTCATCCAATATCAGGAAGCGGGGAGATTGCGGTTTTCTGTTCCGCATTAATTGGCGCAGGGCTGGGTTTCTTGTGGTATAATGCGCCGCCAGCCAAGGTGTTTATGGGTGATACTGGCAGCCTTGCATTTGGTGGGTCGCTGGGCGTAATTAGTGTAATTACCAAGCATGAGATTGTACTTTCTGTTATTGGCGGTTTGTTTGTGATGGAAGCGATTTCAGTGATTATTCAGGTGTATTATTTTAAGGCGACGGGCAAAAGATTTTTTGGTATGGCGCCGATACACCACCATTTTGAAAAGAAGGGGTGGTCAGAGCCGACTATTGTTATACGCTTTTGGATAATCGCGGTGATTTTTGCGTTGATTGGGCTTTCGACGTTGAAATTAAGGTAGTTACTAGTTACTGGTTGCTAGTTGCTGGAAAGGCTAGTAACCAGTGACTAATAACCAGTAACTTTTGGAATAACATGATTAAACTACAAAACTACACTAATAAAAACGTTGCCGTACTTGGCCTTGGCAAAGCGGGAATGTCAACTGTGCGGGCATTATCTGCTAGCGGTGCTAATATTTTCGTTTGGGATGATGGCGATAAAGCACGGGAGAGTTTAGCGGCGGAAAAGCTTGCGGGGGTTATTATTGCACAGCCGCAAAGTTACGACTGGAGATCGATTGAAGCGCTTATTTTTAGCCCGGGTATTCCACTGACTCACCCTGAGCCGCATCCAGTTATTGCAATGGCAAAGGCAGTAAATTGTCCGATAGTTTGTGATGTTGAGTTGTTGTACCAGGCGCAAAAAGAGGCGAAATTTATTGGGATTACCGGCACGAACGGAAAGTCTACTACTACCGCACTTACTGGTCATATCTTGAAAGGTTCAGGTGTGAAATCGGCTGTTGGCGGCAATATCGGTATTCCGGTTCTTGACTTAGAGCCGCTTTCTGAAAAAAGTGTATATGTTATTGAGATGTCATCCTACCAACTGGATTTGATAAAAAAGACAAGGTTTAATATATCAGTGCTGCTTAATATAACGCCTGATCACCTGGATAGGCACGGGGATATGGCAGGTTACATAAAAGCCAAAGAGCATATTTATGATAACCAGGGCGCAGGTGATATAGCTATTATTGGTGTTGATGATGATTATTCAACTTCTGTTTATAACAAATTGAAAAGCAATGGTAAAATTGGCAAGGTAATTCCAATTTCAGTGGAAAAACAATTGCCTGATGGCATTTCAGTTATAAAATGTGTTGTTTACGATAATATCAATAATAAAAAATATGATCTTGGTTACTTGAAACGTTTAGCGGGCAAACATAACGAACAAAATATTGCAGCGGCTTATGCTGCGGCGAGTTTTGCCGGAGTTTCCGGTGAGGATATAATCAAGGCTGTGCAGACATTTGAAGGATTGCCACATCGTATGCAATATATCGCAGAAATTGATGGTGTTACATTTATAAATGATAGCAAAGCTACCAATGCAGAAGCTGCGGCGAAAGCTCTGGTTACGTTTGATAATATTTACTGGATAGCCGGTGGTATGCCAAAAGAAGGCGGCATTACAACACTGGATGAATTTTTTCCAAAAATGAAACATGCTTATTTAATAGGCGCTGCACAGAATGAATTTGCTGACACCTTAGAAGGAAAAGTCAAATATAGCAAATGTGATACTTTGGCAAAAGCCTTTGCAGTTGCAAAAGATGATGCTATGAAAAATAAGACTGAAAAGCCAGTTGTTTTACTTTCTCCGGCATGTGCATCATTTGACCAATGGCCGAATTTTGAAGTAAGGGGCTACGCTTTTTGTGATATGGTAAAAGAGCTAAAGGCATGAAATTCGATCGCCAAAATAAAAACATATTAACCACATGGTGGTGGACTGTAGATAAGTTTTCTCTCGTAGCAATCCTCATGATCATTGCTTTTGGGGCCATGATGGTGGCAACAGCTAGCCCGGCAGTTGCTGAGCGTATTGGTTACGATAGCTTTTATTTTGTAAAACGGCAGTTGATATTCTTATTTATTGCGCTTTTTACTATCATTTCAATTTCATTTCTGTCACCGCAAAACATAAAGCGAACAGCGGCGATTGGTTTTATCATAGGTGCTATACTTATGGTAGGGGTTTTACTGTTTGGTGCCTCTACAAACGGTGCAAAGCGCTGGATTTTTATAGGCGGAATGTCACTGCAACCTTCTGAGTTTATGAAACCGTTTTTTATTGTAGTAACGGCATGGATGTTATCTGAAGCGAAGGTAAAAGATGGTTTTAAAGGTTTCCAGATTTCGATAGTGCTTTATGGGTTACTTGCGGCACTCCTTATAAGCCAGCCTGATATGGGAATGTTTGTTGTAGTAACTGCTGTTTGGAGCGGCCAGTTATTTCTTGCGGGGATGCCTATATTCTGGCTTGCAGTGCTTGGTATAGCTGGAATAGTTATACTGATAATGGCATATCTGTTTTTCCCACACGTATCTAAAAGGGTTGATAGTTTCTTAGGTGGCGGTAATAGCACTACTAATTACCAGGTGGAAAGATCCTTGGAGGCCTTTGATAGTGGCGGTATGTTTGGTCGTGGACCAGGTGAGGGGGTGGTTAAGCAACGCCTGCCTGATTCACATACTGACTTTATATTTGCTGTAATTGGTGAAGAACTTGGTGCGGTAATCTGTATTTTTATAGTTTGGCTATATGGTTTTGTGGTATTGCGCGGCTTTAAATTGATGCTTGGTGAAACTGATTTGTTCTTTGTTTATTCAGTTTCAGGGCTGCTTATGCAATTTGGTGCTCAGGCCATAATTAATATGGGTGTATCTATGAATTTACTCCCTACCAAAGGTATGACACTACCATTTGTTAGTTATGGCGGCTCATCGATGCTTGCAATTGCTGTGGCGATGGGAATGTTACTCGCTCTTACGAAAAAGCGCTTTGGTTATGTGGTGAAAAAGCCGAAATTGGTGTGGGAGGGGTGATAAATTAGTGTTACAGTGTAACGGGCTTTTTACTGTTACACTATACTAGTAATATTATGACTGATGCCAGACAATGGTTTGTACCCCGTTTCTATGTTCATATCAAAATAAAGTGGATATAATGTAAGGAATGGGTTACATACCCCTTCCAACAAAAAGATACTGTGCCGGTGGTTATGGGTATGCTTCAATCTTCCTGTTTGTTAAAATATTTATCAATTCTCTATTGATTTTGTATTAAAAGAAATTTATTGTGGCAGTCTTTTTACACAATTTAATTGTGTTTAATTATAAATTGTTTTTATTTTTCAAATATTTAAGGGAAGTGTAATGGGTTTTGAATTAAAAAATTTGGATAAAAAAATTAGTTTGGTTGATACTATAACCAGATTGCCTAACAAGTTAATCTTTAAGGAGCCTGACCAGGAAATCAGTTTTGAAGATTCAGTGAAAAAACTTGGAGGTTTGCTTGGAAAAGAAGGTAAGACTATTGGTGAATTGGCAGAAATAGTTGGAAATGCACTAGCTACAGGCGATAAAAAAGTACAATCGGCATTCTTCGTGTGGGTTGGAAGCATCCATAACGACAGACTTACAGGCGTACCTTATCCAAAAAACATCGTATATGATATTATTTCTGCATTAGGCAAAGAAAACGATTTATCTCCAGAAGCTACTTTATTAAGATTATTCGTAGAAGGATCTAACGCTAGGAAAAAATCAAGTGGTACTCCTGGTCTATCTTGGATTTCTACCGCATTAATGGTTGATGCTTTAGCAGCTTATAAAGAATTGGGTAATACTTTATCAGCAGATGAACAGAAGTTTTTTGATACTTATAAAGATGTTAAAAACTGCGATAAAATACAGACAGCATTTGAAAGTAAATGTAGGAGCTTAACTACAGGTGAGGTTAAAAATGCTACTTTTGCTTTGCTTGAGACTAATAAAGCATTAGATTTTAAGAGAGAAAGAAACCAAGCTACTGGTGCTAACAAATATTTCATTGATTCTGCTATTGAGACTGGTAAGGAATTGTTAGCTGGTGTTAGTGTATCAGATGCAGATGTGAAGGCTTTGACCGATGTTGCAAAATATATCTCTGAAGGAATGCTTCAAGCAACCGGAGAAAAAACAGCAGAAGATGTTACCAAAAGAAAAGACTATGCTATTTCAGCCTGGGATGCTTCAGAGTGGTTAAGCAGAGTTTATGTTACTTTAGAAGCTGTTGCACAAGCAGAAGGTTCGAAGCATCCTAATGCTGCCGAGATATTTGAAAATGATCCGATATTAAAAGATCTTATTGCCCGTTCAAGAGAAGGAAACTTTCCTGGTGGTGAACGTAATGAGGCACTGAAAAATGTAGGATTAAAAGAAATATTCTTGCAGGATGAACTTTCAAAAAGCCAGGGCGTTGCTCTTTTTAAACGTGACTTTAATCTTATAGAGACTGGATTACAGAAGTAATTTCTAACTGCTGTAATTAAGAACTCCGGAATGTTGAAAAATGTTCCGGAGTTTTTTATTTCAAAAAGGAAGCGACTCAGTACTCTGAACTTAGCCCTTATTTAAAGTTAAAATTTTTAATAATTCCGATGCCCTTATATTTTTGATTTTAAAAATCAAAAAAAACTTGTATCTCTTTATTCTTATGAGGTTTCTTATAATTAATAACTGTAAATATACACACATGAATAAACAAACAATAGCATTAGCGGCAGGTGGAACAGGCGGACATATATTTCCTGCGGAATCGCTGGCGGCTGAGCTTTTGAAGCAGGATCACAGGGTGATTTTGGTAACTGATAAGCGTTACCAAAAGCACCACTCCACCCCCGAAAACCTTGAGGTTATGACAATAAGCTCAGGTTCAAGTGCAGGTGGTGTTGTAAGGAAAATTCTGGCGCTGGTTCATATTTTTATCGGCACTATGCAGGCGCGTAAAATATTAAAACAATTGAAGCCAGAAGCAGTTGTTGGCTTTGGTGGGTATCCATCACTGCCGACTATGATTGCGGCTGTGTTTATGAAACTCCGCACAATAATCCATGAGCAAAATTCTGTACTTGGGCGGGTGAATAAAATCCTGGCATCACGCGTTGATGTGATTGCTACTTCATTTGAAGAAGTTTTGGGAATTCAGGATACGGATAGGCATAAAATTGTGTTGACTGGCAACCCGGTTCGCCCTGCGATTTGTGCCTTACGTGATTTTCCATATCCAGGCCTTAATAAGGATGAGCATTTGCATATCCTAGTAACTGGCGGGTCGCAAGGTGCGACAGTATTTAGCGAGGTTGTGCCGCAAGCGATTGTGTCTTTGCCTGAAAATGTGCGTAAGCGCATAAGGATTGATCAACAATGCCGTAAGGCGGATATAGATAATGTGCGGAAAATTTATGCCGGTGCAGGTATTAATGTAGACTTAGCGACATTCTTTGAAGATATGCCAGCGCGTCTGGCGGCGGCTCATTTAATTATTGCAAGGGCAGGGGCTTCGACTATTGCTGAGCTTACAGTTGCAGGCAAACCTTCAATCCTGGTGCCTTATATGCACGCGATGGATGACCACCAAACGGCTAATGCGCGCGCTATTGAAAAACGAAATGGCACTATACTCATTGGACAAAAAGTGGTAACGCCGGAGATTCTGGCTGCACAGATAGTAAAATTTATCGAAAATCCGGAGTCACTTAAGAAAATGGCGATAAATGCCTTCGATCTGGGAAGGGTGGATGCGGTGGAGCGGTTGGCGGGAGTGGTTGCAAGATAGCATTGATTTACTTGCAACCCGCAACTTGCAACTTGCAACTCTTCTCATGCAATGCTAAAGACTATCTCATCAACAAACACAGGAGAACCAAATGTCTGCAGTTGCAAAAAAACTTGAAGAATTAAATATCGAAATTCCGGTGGTAGCAAAGCCAGCGGCGAATTATGTGCCTTATGTTATCACAGGAAACCAGGTAGTAATTTCTGGTCAGATTCCATTTGTAAATGGTAAGGTTGATGGCCAGGTTGGTAAACTTGGCGATGATTTTACTATCGAACAGGGGCAGGCAGTTGCACGTGTTTGCGCTATTAATGTAATTTCTCAGCT
>JAJONM010000072.1 GCA_021323415.1 Rickettsiaceae bacterium | reverse complement strand
TGGGATGTATGCCCAGTAATATTTATATTCATCATCGAATTTTATAGCAGGCCCTAGCGCTTCTTTTTGTACATTAGTCCAGATGCTGCAAATATCTTCAACAGGGATTTCTCCATGTTTACGCCTGTCGTGTACTTGCTTCTCAAAATCACAAAAGGCAATCTGTCGCACTACTGTATTTAACATGTCGTTAACTTTGTTAGCAATCATGATTTTTTTCTGGGCTTCATCTTTTTCGCGTTTTATCATCGCGCGGAAAGTAAGTTGCTCGCCAAACACTGAAGCTGTTTCAGCAAGTGTTAGCGGTGTGCCAGACATCAATGCGCCTTGTTCCCCAGCTAGCACCTGATGCACGCCATGCCCAAGCTCATGAGCTAGTGTCATCACGTCGCGGATTTTACCTTGGTAGTTCATCAGTATATAAGGGTGTGCGCTTGGCACTGTCGGATGCGAAAACGCACCAGGGTCTTTGCCCGGAATCGCCGGGGCATCAATCCATTTTTCCATAAAAAAGCGTTTGCCGATATTAGCCATAGCAGGGGAAAAATCATGATATGCACCGAGCACTATATCCACTGCCTCATCCCATTGGATAAGCTTTGTGCTTTCGCCTGGCATCGGTGCGTTTCTATCCCAATATTCGAGATTGAGCTAATTTCTCATAATTGTTTTTTACCGTATCAATTAGCGCCTGCGCCACTTCATCTTCAATCAAATTGCTAAGATTACGCGATGAAATAGGCTCAGGAAAATTGTGCCATCTGTCACCTATTTCTTTATCTTTTGCCAGAACGTTAGTGATGTAAGTAAAAATCCTGATGTTATCACCGAAAACTTTACCTATTGATTTTGCAGCTTTTTTACGCACCTCCTCATTTTCATTCGATAGAAGGTTCATTACTTCAGCGCAGCTTAAAACTTTTTTATCCAATGGGAATTTTAAATCAGCTATGGTCTCGTCAAATAGTCTGATCCAACTTTGGCCGCTTGTTATATCTGTTTCCAGAAAAACTTTTTCCACTTCATCAGAAAGCTGGTGTGGGCGCATAACGCGTACGTCTCTTATCCATGGTGCATAGTGACGTAGTTTTGCTGATTGCTTTATTTTTTGCTCAAGCTCGTAATCATCTATCTTGTTTATTTCCAACCCAAAGAATAATAATAATGATGATATATCAGTAAGTTTCTCTGAAATATTTTGATAAAATGCTGCGTTCTCAGCATCGGTAACATTTTCTGAGTAAAGCAGATAAGCAAAACTGCCTATGCGTCCTAATATTTCTTCGATTTCTTCATACTCTTTAAGCGTAGATGCCAGTATATCACCTTCCAGTGAATTTAATTTTCCCTGGAATAATTTCTGGAAACGCCTTGCGCGGTCAGCGGTGTTTGTTAAATCAGCTTTTAATTCTTTTGAATCTTTACCTGGGTAGAGGTGTGATAAATCCCAACGTGGAAGGTCTTTTAGTTGTAATTCGTTTTTCTTAGATTTAGACATTCATTTAGCCTTATTGGTTTATTTGAAATTACAATACACAATGAGATAAAACAGATAAATAGTAAAATATTATTTATAATATTCGCTATACCACTCCACAAACTTTTCCAAGCCATCTTCAATCGAAGTAGTTGGTGCGAAACCTAAATCTTTTTGCGCAGCAGTAATATCTGCATATGTTTCTTTCACATCACCCGGATGCATTGGCAGGAAGTTTATCTCCGCCTTCTTGCCCAGCAATTTTTCCAGCACACTTATAAAGTGCATCAGGTTTTCGGCATTGTGGTTGCCTAAGTTATATACTTTATATGGTGGCGTGTTGGCAGGTTTGTTATCCAGTGCAGCAATAGTGCCTTTTACAATGTCATTAATATAAGTGAAATCGCGTTTCATATCGCCATTATTAAACACATCTATAGGCTTACCGGCTAGTATTGCTTTGGTAAATAAGAAGGTTGCCATATCAGGCCTGCCCCATGGCCCGTAAACTGTGAAGAAGCGGAGGCCAGTAGTTGGGAATTTATATAAATGGCTATAGCTATGCGAAAGTAATTCATCAGCCTTTTTTGTTGCTGCATAAAGTGAAAGCGGGGTGTCTACACTATCTTCGACGGAGAATGGTAATTTAGTATTTCCGCCATAAACAGAACTTGAACTGGCATAAACCAGATGTTTCACATTCAGGTTACGACACATTTCTAATATTACCATATGGCCAAGCAAATTACTATTTACATAGGCAAATGGGTTTTCTAGTGAGTAACGCACTCCGGCTTGAGCCGCAAGATGCACCACTTTGTCAAAATGGTATTTTTCTGCCATCTCGTCGACTTCCACTTTGTTTGATATATCAATATGATAAAAAGTAAAATTCTTGTGCTGCTTTAATTGTTCTAATCGGCTGTATTTTAAATTTACATCATAGTAATCATTAAGATTATCAATACCTACTACTTCTTCACCGCGTTCTAGTAGTGCCTTAGATACATGATAGCCAATAAATCCCGCTGCACCTGTTAGTAATATTGTCATTTTTACTCCATAAATAAGTATATAATAAGCTATTGAAAGATAATTGCTGCCGAGAGGAGTTCCCTCTCCCGTGGGGAGAGGGTTAGGGTGAGGGGGCGAAATAACTTCAATATAAACAGAAAGTTTAATTGATAATTCATCGCCCCCTCATCCCATCCTTCTCCCCACGGAAGAAGGAGTCACCCAGGCGCCCCTACTAAATTCAATAACTTAATTACTAAAAACTCGGCTTCAGCCTATATTCCGCAAAACTCATTTGATTCTTGTCGCGCTCGGAAATTATCGGGTTTTTAACTGGCCAGTCAATAGCCAGTTCAGGGTCATCCCATGCAATGCCAATTTCCCCTTCTGGATTATAAGTGGCTGTAGTTTTATAAAAAACATCTGTTAGGCCTTCGGATAGAACACAAAAACCATGCGCAAAGCCCGGTGGAACCCAAAGTAATTTGCCACTAGTATCATCTAGTTCAATGCCAAAATATTTACCAAAGGTAGGTGACTTATGGCGTATGTCTACTGCCACATCCCAAATTTTTCCGCGTATAACTCCCACTAATTTTCCTTGTGCGGGAGTGTGTTGTAAGTGCATACCGCGCAAAACATCTTTACCAGAGCGCGAATGGTTATCTTGTGGGAAATCGGCAGGCAGGCCAAGCTCGACGAATTTTTCTGCATGGAAGCGTTCAACAAAGAAGCCGCGTGAATCGCCATGTAAATCAAGTTCAACAACTAACAAATCGGGAAGGGGAGTGGTAATTACTTTCAAAGATTTTCTCCATAATGTGGAAATTTACAGTACGGTATAGCACACTATGAAAAAAAACTTCAAATTTTTAATTAATGTTATAGGTAATTTTCTACTCTGTACGCAGGTATAATCACCTGAAGATTGTTATCATTGCTGGCAACAAGTTTTATTCCTTGTAACTCCAGTATACTCCTTATTGATTCAATTTCGGCAATATCAGAGCATTTGTTATAATTCAATGTCTTGCTGGATACTTTTAATGTAACTTTGCCGCTGGCATAATCAGATTCGGAGGTGATAACTACACCGTCAGATGTACGCTCTAATACTTCACACAATAAGTTTTCTAACGCTTTTAAGAAGTATTTTTGATCAATGCTTACCTTTGGCAAATCGTCATTTATATTTACAATAATAGGGCGTGAGAGGTGCTCTTTATCTTTTTTAAGAAAACCTGTTACAGCTTCAACAATGCTGCGTAGATGCACAAATTGTTCTTCGCCTCCGGTTGCATTGTAAATAAGTGACCTGATAGAGCTATTTACACGCGCCCGATATAATGCTGCGTTAATTTTTGCCAGCAGTACCTTAAATGAAACTGGTTTTACTAAGTAATCATCTGGAAATAAATTTGTACCATTAACAATACTTTCGTTTTCTTTTGATCCGGTAAGAAAAATAAATGGCGTGTTAAACATGCTTTGCCTATCGCTACGCAATTTTTTTAAGACGTCAAATCCAGATAGTTTTGGTATAGTGATATCGCTAATTATAAGGTCAGGCTCTTCTTTATTAATAATTTCCAGAGCTTCTTCGCCATTACTTGCTTCAATAGTGGAAAATCCTTCATCTGCTAGCATGTCGCAGACATTTCTTCTGAAATTTATTTCATCTTCTATATGCAGTATTTTTAACATAAAGTTACCATAGCTATTTTCTATAATTACTATTAATCATTATTATTTACAAATGCAATATAAAGTGAATAAGGGTTATTTTTACTCAACTAAAGGTCGAGTTGATTTTTTAGTTTTACAAAAGCAATAAAATAGCTAAATTAAAAAAATTAATTAACAACAGGGAGTTTAAATATGTCATTTTATGGTGGCCTATCAGCAGAGCATTTAAGACAATTCATAGAAAGAATCGAACGTTTAGAAGAAGAAAAAAAGAATATATCCGATGATATAAAAGAAGTTTTTGCTGAAGCAAAAGGAACTGGCTTTGATGTGAAAACTATTCGCCAAGTTATAAAACTACGCAAGATGGAATCAAATGAATTAGAGGAACAAGAGTTCCTTCTGGATACATATAGGCGCGCACTTGGAATGCTGCCAGAGCTAGACGCCGAGGAAGAAGAAAAGGCTGCTTAATAAGCTTAAGCTGATTGGTAGTTACTCAGTTTTAAATTTGTCACAAATCCGCGCCACGCAAATCCCATTGGATGCGGGTTCTCTATCATTTTAGCTTTGTACTTCAATTGGTTGAATGCTCTCTATAAAATTTTCGTAAAGCATTTTATTATAGTAAAGACTAGTAGATAGAATTTGATTAAATTTTAAATTAAGTAACTACAGACCGATTTCAAAGCTTGTAAAACCTCTGGTTTTTGTGTATTTAATGTACCCATTAAATTTCTAATCAAATAAAGTAAAATGGCAATTCCTGATTTAATTGAATCAGCTAGAAAGGGCAATCTGCAAGGCATTTATGATGCTGTAAAAGCGGGTGCAAGTATCCATCAGACCAGCTCTGAGGGAAGAGTTGCTCTGCATGAGGCTATTTTGCACAGGCATGGTGTCGGAGTAATTGATTATCTTTTAAGAATAGGCAGTGATATTGAAGCAACTGATCGTCTAGGCAGAACGGCAATGCATATGTCATGTCTGGTTTCTAACTATGATGTGGTATGTTTTTTAGCTGAAAAGGGCGCAAACATAAATGCGCGTGATAATAACGGTAATAAACCTGCCCATTTTGCATCTGCAGAAGGTTCTGATAAAGTCTTGAGTTTTATTCTTAGCAAAATGAAGCAAAAATTGCTAGATAAAGACCAGGGTGTGATTTATGAAGACAAGAACGCTCGCGGCGAAGGATTCTTGCATTTAGCAGCAAGGAGCAAAAGACTAGCCAATGTAAAATTGCTAATTAGTCTTGGTGTTAACGTAAATGCAGTAAGTAATAATTTAAGCACGCCTTTACATGAGGCAAGTGCAGCTGGTAATAAGGAGATTGTAGCCATCCTGGTTGCTAACAAAGCAAAAATTAACGCCAGAAATGAACGTGGAGAAACTGCATTGCATGGTGCGACAGGTGGTGGTTTCCTTGATATAGTGTTAGCGCTTTGCTTAAACAATGCCAATGTTAATATTAAAAACCGTGAAGGTAACACACCACTGCACAGGGCTGTCGCAACTCATGCTTCCGATGGAGTAATTATTTCTTTGGTAAAACATGGGGCTGATACACAGATAAAAAATAATCATAATTTAACGCCAGAACACCTGGCATCATCACCGCAGAAAAAAGAATTATTTGCTAATCTTGTAAGCAATGATGACGGTGTGAATAAAGGCGGTAGGTAAAGCGCATGTATCTGATACCTTTGTTTACCTAGTATCGGTCTCACTAACGGCCCTAAGAATCTGGCTGTCACCTTTTTTTTGAGACGCTATAATATAATAATATGCATTCTTTTCTGAAACGCGCTTTTGTTTTTGATTAGGCGAGCTAATTACGCTGCCTTTTTTACGCCACGCCACACCAACAATTTCGCCGTAATCTTTATCATTAACGTTAATTATGCTTTGCTGGCTGACTGCGCGTTTACCAACATTTTCACACAAATCAGTATATTTTTTATTAGTTTTGTTGCAAACGCTCTCAAAATCCATAGTTGTTGCGTTTATAACAAAATATCCGATGGCACCAAGTAATGTTAGAAGTACAACAGCAGCTACGATTTTTTTTATCATCTGCATCCTCTAGTTGAAAACGTGGGGTAATAGTATCTAATAGTTTTATAATGTCAATTGAGTTGATTACACAGCGAAGCTATTGCCACATCCGCAGCGGGCTGTTGAGTTTGGGTTTTTAATTTCAAATGCAGCAGCGGTCATAGTTTCAACATAATCAAGGGTTGAGCCATTCACAAACTCAATAGAAGTCGTGTCAATTGCTACCTTTATCCCATCTTTTTCAAAAAATAAATCATCATCATTTTTTTTAGTGTCGAAATCGTAATTATACTGAAAGCCAGAGCAGCCGCCACCTGTGACCGAAATACGTAAGTTAACGGACTTTTCTTCCTCTTGCGAAATGAGGTAAGCTATGCGCTTTGCTGCGTTTTCTGTAATGTTAAAACTTGTATCCACAAAATTTGCCTATATTATATAACCACATTGTTAATATTATAACATTTAGGAATGATTATGACAAAAGAATTTATTGCTGATACTGCGGATAAAGTTGTGCCTTTATCAAAAGAGATAAATATCGGTCAGCACGCACTTGCACCTTATGCATGTGATTACCGTACAACTAAAGGGCGTTTATATCCGGAAGAATCAAGCAATAACCGTTCTGATTTCAGGCGCGATTGCGATAGGATCATCCACTCAACTGCGTTCCGCAGGTTAGAATATAAAACGCAAGTGTTCGTAAACCATGAAGGAGACCATTACCGTACACGCCTTACTCATAGCCTGGAAGTTGCACAAATTGCAAGGTCAATCAGCCGTAATTTGTCCTTAAATGAAGATCTGGCTGAAGCTTTAGCGCTGGCTCATGATTTGGGTCATACTCCATTTGGACATGCAGGGGAGGAGGCTTTATACGAAGTTTCTGCCAGCCTATGCGGTTTTGACCATAACGCACAATCAATAAAAGTTGTTACCGAGCTAGAGCATAAATATGCTGCTTTTGACGGGTTGAATCTCACTTGGGAAACGTTGGAAGGTATTGTAAAACACAATGGCCCGCTTACAGGCGAGCTGCGCAACAAAGAACGTTTTAACGGAAATGTTCACCCTATCATTGCTGAACTTGATAAAAAAATGAAGCTTGATCTGGACAAATATCCTTCCGCGGAAGCGCAAATAGCATCATTTGCTGATGATATAGCATACAACAACCATGATATTGATGATGGACTCCGTGCGGAGCTTTTCACAATTGAAGATGTAAAAAAACTACCAATTGTAGGAAATATGTTTAGGGAGCTAACTAACGAATTCCCGAATATTCATGAATCACGTTTGATACACGAAGCCAATCGACGTATGATTAACCGTATGGTTGTTGATCTAACTCGTCAGACGCAGAAAAATATAAAAGACCATAATATTCAAACAGTTTATGATATTAGAAATCTTAATGAACCGATAGTGACTTTCTCTAAAGGCATGCAGGAAAATGTAAATACAATTAAAGAATTCCTGCTGGAAAACATGTACCGCCATTATAAAGTATGTCGCATGACAAGCAAAGCCCGTCGTGTTGTGAAGGATTTGTTTACTATACTCAACAATGAGCCTGAGTGCCTTCCTACAGAATGGAGGCAAAAAGCGCTGGCGGCTAGCAATGCTAATGAGAAAGCTTCAGTAGTGGTGGACTTTATCGCCGGCATGACTGACCGCTTTGCCCTTGATGAGCACAAAAAATTGTTTGATTTGGATTTTGGTAGTTAGGCTGAGCAACAAGCTACGTCATTGCGAGAAGTGAGTGGGAGTGAAGCGACCCGAGCGACGAAGCAATCCAGTAAATGTATGCAAGAAGCTCTGGATTGCCGCGTCGTTCCACTCAACATTCCGCTATCGCTACATGTCTCGTCGTCTCTCCTCGCAATGACGATGCTGAAGTCTAAACTTATAAAAATTATCGGTCTAGATTCTTGACTCTAGATTCCTACTTCTACCCACCGATTCACTAAACTTACTAGGGGCAGGTATCTCATTGGTAGTAATGCCGCTTCCTACAATATTCCTTGCAGCTTTAGCAACATCATCCGATATCTCATAAGCGGCGTATCTATTTTGCATAGTGCCTTTGGTAATCAACTCGGCAATATCATTGGTATGTTTTTGGCGGACTGCCTGCATATCCATATTTTTTATTGCATCAAGGCCGCGAACCATATCTTCACCGCTGTGTGCGTGACGCATCAAGCAAGTTATTTCTTTAGCATAGGCGCCGCAATTATACTCGTCGAACTGCACGCGTAAGGGTTGCTCAGGATGTGCTTTAGCTTCTGCCTCACTAATTTTTATCAAATCACCATTGATAAATTCACCCGCAGCATTTTTCTCAATGCTTTTATGGCTAACATATTTAATTTCTGCATTTGGCAGGGCCTGCATAACACTGGCGCGGTCTTTATCTGATATAAGTTCGCCATTGGAATCAATGTAAGTAACTTCAGTTTTATTTCCAACTTTTCTTATGCTAATTGAAACGAAATGGTTTTGGCTCGCATCATTTTCATCAACAATGAGATATGCAAAAGTAAATGGTTTGCCAGGGGTAATATTGTATTGGTTGCTTTAGCTCTCCTGATCCGGCAGGGAGGTTATTTTGGCCAATCAGGTGTTTGACCTGGATATTGCTATAATATTGCTTGTCAGTTATTGGATCTTGTACGTGTTTTTTCTCAAAGGGATCGAGTTCTTCTATCTGACTCTTATAGGGTTTATCATGTATTGTTGTTTCTGGCTTTTTCGGTTGGTTTTTTTGCCTTTCTACATATTCCTGATATTTTAATTTATCTTCTTTAGTCTGGAAATCAATATAAGCGCCTAGTTTTGGCAAATACTCTCTGCCATGTAATTTCTCTTCTGCTTCACGATCTTTATTAACTGTAGATTGGAGAGCTTTTATTTTTTCTTTAATTGTGGCAATTTTTTTAGCGATCTCTGGATTAGAGATATCTTCATTAGAAAGAGTTCTTAAATCGATAAATAAATTTTCAATTTCACTTTGACTCATAAAAAACCTCGGTTACATACGGCTAAGCATCTTACCATTGCAATATTAAAGTTTTATTACAAGGGGTTTTTGGTAGTGGCTCTTTTGTATTATAATCTTGACAAGCGGTGCTTTTATTGGTATAAAGCCTAAAAAACAGATGAGGAATTATCATGCCAGTTATAGATAAAGATAAGCTAAATCAGGATTTATTAGCAATTGAAGTCCGTGAAGGAATGACCGATGAACAAATTGAACAAGCACTTAAAGCAAGAAGCGAAATCATAAATAAAGCACTTGCAACAAAAGATTTGGACGGGAATGAGAAGAGACAATTATTTGATTTATACTGTGAAGTGGATAAAAATACGATTGAAGATCCGGTTTATCTACCAAAGGCTAATTTGAAAGGCGCTAATCTGATAGGTGTTGATCTGGAAAAGGCTAATTTGATAGGGGCTAACCTGAAAGGGGCTGACCTGAAAGAAGCTAATTTGGCGGGGGCTATTCTGAAAGCTGCTAATTTGATAGGGGCTGACTTGAGAAAAGCTAATCTGACAGGAGCTTATCTGTTATTGGCTGGCCTGAGATTGGCTGACCTGACAGGGTCTATCACAATAGGATCTTATGGCTTAAGACAACGGGAAAAAGAAGGGACTATAAACACCACTAGCGATCTGCTTGCCCATATAAATTCTATACTAACGGCAAAAGCTGAAAGTATAAATGAAGATGCTTTAAAAAGATTGCCCCTTTTATATACAGCTGCGTTTCATATAGGAAATAATGGTTATTATGACTGGGACACTAATACCGATGTTCCGGCAGATACTTCCTTAAAAGCCGCAGCAGAAAAACTAGAAATGAGGTTTCCTTATCTTATTGATATGAAAGGAAAGCAGCGGTTAATAAAACAGGCATTATCTTCGAGTGATTTAAATAATAAGG
Source organism: Rickettsiaceae bacterium (assembly GCA_021323415.1). Classification (GTDB taxonomy): domain Bacteria; phylum Pseudomonadota; class Alphaproteobacteria; order Rickettsiales; family UBA6187; genus JAJONM01. Next base: position 669 of record JAJONM010000072.1, on the reverse strand, counting down.
AAATAAGTAACTATCTGGCGTTGACAACACTTAAGCAGGTAATCGGTAGGAATGAAAGCAAAAGTTCTCTCTCAAAATTTCCGCCTGAGGTGCTTTTACATATAGGAGGTTTCCTTATTCAGGATAGATTTGTTGTTAGGGATGAAGAACAAGCAAGCAGACTAGAGAAGCAATCGGATAGTTTAGCATTAGCTATACTAAATGGTACAAACCCAAAAGAGGCAGCTGAACATGTTTTTTATGCCAGCCAAGAAGAAAAAGCCATTTTATGGAAAGAGCGGTTTAATTCCAGTCACGAAAATGCAAAAGCTTCAATTGAGGATAGGGAAGATGGTGGTTTTAATTTGCGTATAAAAGCTGCAGATGGAGGGCTATTTGAAACAAAAAGTGAAGCTAAGGCATTACAAAAAGAATTAGGTAATGAATTCAAATGGCGTGAACACCATGATAGAAATAACAATACTACTGGTTATTCGGTAAGGAGTAAGTAATTTCGGTAGTGCTCGTATCCACCAGCTGTCGCCCCGCACTTGTTGCGGGGTAACTAAATTAGTTAAATGCAGCTCTATTTATTATTCGCTAATTATAAAAAAGACCCCGCAACAAGTGCGGGGCGACAGCTGGTGGATAATTTTACTCCGACTCGTTTTAAAGCAAATTAAAACGGCA
>JAJONM010000071.1 GCA_021323415.1 Rickettsiaceae bacterium | reverse complement strand
TCAAGTCGATCCACGCTTTGGGGCTATCACTCAAGTGACGGATCCCAATGGTTTAACGGAAATCAATACTCTCGATAGCTTTGGTCGAACAACGCAAGTTCAGCACCCGGATAAAACGATTACCAACATCCAATACCAATGGGCAAGCACCGATACCGCAGCCCCTCAAGGCAGCGTGTATGAAGTGATTCAAACCCAAGCCGGTATGCCGACCAAAGTATCGTATCACGATGAACTGGATCGAGAAATCGCCCAAACCATGCAAGGCTTTGCCGGTCAAAGCGGTGATTCGAAATGGATTTGGCAAATGACCAATTATGATCAAGTGGGTAGGACCGTGGGTAAAACGCTACCGTTTTATGCGGGCACCCCCAGTGATCAAATTTATTTAACCACGATGCAATATGATGACTTAGGCCGCGTCACGAAAACTTCTAATCCCGATGGTACGAGTGTGACGCAAAGTTACAATGGTTATACCACGACCACCACGAATGCCAAAGGCCAAACCACCACCCGCACAACCAATGTACGTGGCAATTTACTGAACGTCATCGATTCAGAAAATCACACGACAGCTTACCAATATGACGCATTCAATGATTTAACTCAATTAACCGATAGCGTAAGTCATATCAGCACGATGGCTTACGATAACCTCGGCCACAAAGTAAGTATGCATGATGTGGATCGTGGCGATAGCACCTATAGTTATGATGCACTCGGCGAATTACTCAGCCAAACCGATGCCAATCATCAAACCACCACCTTCACCTACGACGTCCTAGGCCGCATGGTCGCCAGAACCGATAATGCCAACACACCCAATGCTACCAGTAGCACTTGGCAATATGACACCGCGCCTCACGGTATTGGTAAATTGGCAAGTGAAAATGGTGTGAGTAATTTTGCGATACCTTCGCAACCCTCAAGCGCCAGCGAACTTATCAACACCAAAACTTCGAACGCAAATGAAACTTTTCAACAGCAGTTACAAGATGAACTTGCGCATAAAACAGATTCATCAAACTTCGATAAACCAAAAGTAAATAACCTTCCCACAAATATTCGCATTAGTACTCCTAATGCTGTCCAACGCTTAAACGCGGCCAAAGATAACCTCATCGATTACAGCAAAACCTATACATACGATGAGCTAAGCCGCTTAAGCGCCACCACCATCAGTATGCAAGGTCAAAACCACACAACTACGACTAGCTATGACCTAAACAGCCGTCCATCAACAGTCACTTACCCGGACAACGTCAGCCTCACTAATCAATACGATGCCTTGGGTTATGCCTTGAAAGTGATCGATAATAAAACGGGCCTGACCTATTCCACGGTCAACAGTATGGATGCCGCAGGTCATGTCACTTCGGTCACCCATAGTAATGGCTTAACCACGAATTACACTTATGACCCCAAAACTAATTTCTTAACTAATATCCAAACCAACGCTAGCACAGGCTTACAACTAGAACGCCAATTATTACCAACACTTGCGCATGAACAAGAAAAGCAAAATCAATGGAAGCTAGACATTCACGCCAAAGCCAGCACTAATCCTAATGCCGACAATAGCGGCGTCGCCAAAGTAAATGCGATGTTAACTCCCCTTTCCTCAACGGGGAGAGGAGCCGGGGGCGAAGGGGCGAAGCCAGCACCATTACAAGATACAGGCCCCCTTCAAGATCTTAACTATACCTACGATGCAATCGGCAATGTCCAAGCAAAAGAAGATAAAGTTTTAAACGTCCAAGACAATTATCAATACGATGATCTCAACCGCCTTACCCAAGATCAAACCGTCGACAATGCGCACAGCGGCCAAACCACCAATTTAAATTATGCTTACGATGATTTAGGGAATATCAAAACGAAAAGCGATGTTGGCAATTACACCTATGCACAAAACAATGCCGGCCCCCATGCCGTCACTAGCATCGGCGGTGGCAGTGAAACCGACCAATTCCAATACGATGCCAATGGCAATCAAACCCAAGCGGTCATGCAGTTACAAGATGGCAGCACGACAACCAGAAATATTAGTTACACCAGTTTCGATGTCCCTAAAACTATCACGCAAACTAATGACAAAGCGCAAACATCAAGCACGGTAAACTTTTACTACAATGCCGATCGCAAACGCTTCATGCGCCAAGATCAAGTGACAGCCCCTGACCCTACCACGCATCAATTGGTCACAACTAAAACCACCACCCTCTATCTGGATGGCATGGAAATCGATACCACCACCGATGCTACTGGAAAAATCACCAATACGTTTAAAAATTATATTGGCGATGCCGAATTAATCCTTGATGATCAAGGCAACCGCACCACGTACGATATTCTCAAAGATAATATCGGTTCCACGAGCGTTGTGACTGATCAAAACGGTAACGTGGTACAACGCTTCCACTACGATCCTTTTGGGGAACAACAATTAGTGGATGCAACCCAAGCCTCCTCCCGCCCGCTTGCTGGAGAGGGGCCAGGGGTGAGGGCAAACACAACAGTTACAACCTCTCGCAACACCAGCAAAGTCGGCGATATCAACCCACAAGACCGCACCAGCATCACCCGCTATGGCTTCACCGGCCAAGAAGAAGTCAACGCCGGCGGCATTGATCTCATCCACATGAATGGCAGAATGTACGACCCGCACTTAGGCCGATTCCTAAGCGCTGACCCCGTCATCCAAGACCCCAGCAATAGTCAATGCTTAAACCGCTATAGCTACTGCAACAACAACCCCATTGCAGCCGTAGACCCCAGCGGTTTCAGTTGGTTTAGTGACCTGTGGCATGATATTGCAAACGTGCTGAAAGATGTATTCCACCCTATTGCGCAAGTACTAAAAATGCCAGTAGTTTCTCAGATTTTAGAGCTTGCTGTTGCAGCCTTTGCAGTTGCTACATTAGGACCCGCAGGTATTGCTGTTTCGGCTACATTTAATGCCGCAGTAAGTTATGCGCAAACAGGTAATATAGGTTTTGCGCTAAAAACAGCTGCATTTACAGCCATTAGTGAATATGCTTGGGTTGAAACAGGTAATTTTTTGCAATCGCAAATGGAGTACCCTTGCCAAAATTGGGAAGAAGATCATTGGGCTGTCTCATCACTAGTACATGGTGAAGTTGGTGGCGCCCTTAATGTAATCGAGGGAGGTAGTTTTAAAAATGGCTTCTTAAGTGCAGCAGCCTCGCAAGCCTTATCTGGCCCGATAAGCAAAATACCCACAACCGGTGACAGCTGGAGTACCTGTATGTCAAGAGGATTTGCAGCGGGAGTTGTCGGTGGCACGGTTGCTGCTGCTACCGGTGGTAACTTTGAAAATGGTATGATGACATCTGCATTTGGTGAAATGTTTAATAGCTTCCTTCATGAACAGTCTCAAAATCAGCAGCTAAAAGAAGAGCTACAGGCCAGAGTTACAGAGCTTGAACAGTATGCTAGAGAGCACGGAGATATAAATTTTGAATTTAAGGCTGCAGATATAGTTGGTGTTGATGTGGCTGGAACCGTAAGCCCACAAGGGATAAAATTTTATATTGGCGCCGGTTTAGGTGAGGGTATATCATGGAGCTCAGCGGCAGAAGCTTCAATTGGAAATGATCCTGAAGGAATTACAAATAGAATTTCTCTAACTCTTCCATTAACTGTATCGATTGTTTATGGAGGGGCTATAAACTTCAGTGAAAGTGGGCTTGGTAGCTCTGCTTATTTTGCTGTACCAGGACGAGGAGCTGCCCTTGAAAACTCTTTGGGGTATACATCTTCCCTCTATTCTTGGTCTTCAATTCATAAATTTGTCAACTAGTTTTGATAAGGACAAGCTAAAATGATAATAGAATTTTTAATTATTTTTGTACTCGTTGTATCTGGGGGGTTAATCCTACATACACTTAAAAAAGCAGCGGATATTTGTAAGCAGGTTAAAGCGACTGAACCAGACTTCTTAAAACAGAGAGCTCGCTATAACTTAATGACTAGAATCGATGACACGCAGTTTATTCTTTTTATCATCTCTGGTGATTACAAAAGGCTTAAAAGTATATCAGTAGTTAAAGCATGCACAAATATACGGAGAACTTTCTTTATTGCCTCTATTGTGTTTATCTTGCTAATCCTCTCACTTACCGTTTTTTTTCATTTTATGACAATTGCGTTAGCTAGTAGCACTACAACTTAAGTATACGGCCTATAAAGTATATTGACTTTAATATTCCATGCTGTAGTCCCTGGTTCAACTTGAAAACTTTTTAATTCGACTAGTTCTTATTATAAAATAGAGCTAGAAAAAATTTAGAAAAAAAACTACAACTCATACCTATAAATAATGGGATTTAGAGAAAGCTATTGATAATAAAAATTAATCAAGTGAACAATAATAGATATATAACTGAGGTAACACTACCCCATGGAAAAAACTCCTATTGGGAAACAATGCTGCACGAGATACCAATTCCTTAATTCATGCTTTACTAAATTTAGACTGTTATCAAACTGATATCGGCGATGCTTTTTATGAAGCTGATTCAGATTAGCTAAATAAATAACGTTATCTTATAACATAGTGTCTCTTTTATTAGGAGCCTAACATTCGGATACCTTGAAACAAAATATAGTATGCGCTGCATAGCGCAATGGAAAACTTAATGGATATTAAAAGAGTAAAAGAGCTAAAGCTAAAACTGATAGAGGCGAAGGTTATGCCTGTAGCGTACTGTATAAATTGTAAAAACCCTATGGAACAATATTGCCTTATAAAAGAAGGCAATATTTGGTCAGTATATTATTCTGAGAGAGGTGTTAAGAGGAATGAGGTAACTTTTCAGAAGGAGTCTGAAGCGTGTGAATATTTTTACAATAAGCTCATACAAGATCCTACTACACGCAAAAAATAATAGGCATTGTATACATGGGAAAAGTATAGATAAATTTTGCAGGGTCACACAAGAGTTTTTTCAAAGTGATGATGGACGTGCGGTAGAAATTATTTCTAGGAGATCAGAGTTTATCAAATACTATCATGGTGATAAATTTATTAATATGATGGGCTCAGGTAGTATATGTCTCAATGTTGAAAGAACCGCGTTAGTTAATAATCCTACTGTAACAGATAGAATCCCACATAGAGTATATAAAGGAGACTTTAAAATATGGTACTAAATGAACCAAGGGCAAACTACATACATAGCAGCGAGGGGTGGATTGTGCAAATCATTCCTCAGCGAGCTGGGAATATTAAATATTTTAAAGAAGATAAATATATTAAAGTGGACTCAGAGATGCTGGTTCATAGCGAAACTAACCCTTATAATCTTGCAATATACACTGATTCCATAAAGTTTTGGACTGATGAGCGAGGACAAAAGACCCCTGTTTCGCCAGAAGAAAAGCAAGAAATTATTCATAATATATCGCTCGCGCTAGAATATAAGAAAATTAAACCAGACTTTGTCGGCGATTTATAGAATTATCAAAACACATTGCTATGACTATTAAAGCAATAAAGCTAGTAGAAACTCCTATAAGTTTTTATGCCTATTATTACTTGTAAAAACTCTATAGAGCAATATTGCCTTATGAAAGACGGAATGAATTGATCAATATACTATTTTGAAAGGATTATTAAGAGATAAGTAAAATACCTACTAATGGCGAAGGCTGGGGCACCTATATGTCACGCAGCCTTGCTGCAGGAGTTGTAGGTGGTACAGTTGCAGCAGCTACCGGCGGTAACTTTGAAAATGGTATGATGACATCTGCCTTTGGTGAAATGTTTAACGCATGTTTTCATGAGCAGTGGCAACAAATTTCTACAGCATGCAATGCGGATCCAGGAGGATGCGCCGCTACTTTCGGGATTGCTGTTGCTGGAGGTGCTGCGGGATTTACTGCTGCGTCGTCTTTTTTAACAATAGATGCAGCGAGCAGCGCTGGAGATTTATATGGGCCATTGGTAGAAGGTCCTCTTAGCGCTGATATTGCTAATACATTTAGAAGTGGTAGCTATGTTGGGAGAGTGCTTGACCAAGCTACAATATTCTGGCGCGTTACAGCAGATAATGACAACGCATTAGGTAATTTTTGGACGGCAGTACAACTTAAAGGCCCTCTTCAATCAGTTATTGATCTGGCACTTGATCAAAATTGGGGCAATACTGCAGTTCAAACCTATTCAAGAGTATTTCCAGCGGGTACTCAAGTATACGAAGGTGCAGCTGCAGGGCAGCGAGGACTGGTTGACGGCGGAAGTCAAATATATATTCCATAACTATCGTTAAAAGAGGTTTTTATGCAGTAATCAAATATTGAACTTGAAGAAATTCATGGCCTCTCATCTCCTGGTGAGTATAAAAGATTTATTGAATATGTTAATAGGTTGTGCCAATCTGGGGATTTAATACAAATTACTATGGACCCTTGCTATGGCAAAGGTGAGATTTATGAGGGGAAATGGTTTAAGGAAACATCGACAGGGAATATCTGGCGCTTAAAAGCACCAGAGCCGCCTTTTTACGGTCTTTGGGAGCAGGTTAAATACTAGAAAAAATGGGTTAATAAGTTAAGGCTACTAAATTCGCAAGGTTAAATTGAAATACTATTTCGGTAAACCTGCTTCTTTATTATTTGAATTATTACGGCTGCGCTGGTTTTGGATAATCTGGGATGGGCATACAGCATATATTACCTGATACAGTCGAAAATTTGATAAATCAAGGTTTTTTAAGGAGGCTTTAATGAATATTGTAGAGTTAAAATCAAAGTTGGTAGAAGCGAAAATAAATCCTTATGTCTATTGTATTAATTGTAAACACCCTATGGAGGCCCTTTGATCAGATGGTTTCTATGCTGAGGCCTCTGTAAGAGGCACTATTCCAGGAACTGTTATAGGCGGGGGAGAAATGTATCAATTTTCTCCAGAAACACAAACCAGCACTTTAATGCCCTTTGGAGTTATCTCTGGTGGTGAGTCTGTAGAAGGCTCACTAAATTATAAAGGGCATATAGAATGGAGTAATTTATGATATTTTTTTTGATATGGTTTATATTAATGTTGGCGACACTTTTAATGAATTTGAAAGCAAATAGCGACCTCTTAAAGCTTATCCAAAATATTCGGGAAAAGGAGCCTAATTTTTTTAACCAGCTAGAAGTATCCCGAGTTGACTCAATTAATCGAAATGGCTCTATGTTTCTATTTGTGCTATTAAACAATGACTATAAAAAGCTCAATGACCCAGAGCTTCTTGATCGTGCAAAAAAAGTGAAGTTAATGCTTTTGACTTCTTTAATACTTGCTTTTTTATTTATCATTAGTTTATTGCTCTTCTCAAAATTACATGCATAAAAGATAACCTTGGTGAATAGCAATTTTCTTTTTTTATATCTTATTGCATTATTTCTTGCAATTCCTATTCAAGTCTTTTTTATTAAAAAAAATTTTAATTTAAAAGTAATGGAGCTTTGGCGAATCAGTAATTATGCCATTATCCCAACAATGCTAGCATTGATTACACCACTTGCTGTAATGAACATAAACAAAATAAGTTTAGCCTATAGCTTTTGCACCACATATTTGATCTTGAGTTATTTTTTTTTCTAATTTTCTCAACAAAGTATTGGTTAAATATTTTTTTCCACAATTCTATGCAAACAATTTCGCATTAGCAGTAGAAAAATTTGAACACGCAGTAAGAAATAGTAATGCAATAATTTATATTTTTCTTTTAATTATTTATAACATTATTTATTTTTTATAAAGAAAAAATTCGTTTAACCCAAAAAACCCTTTGTATAAATTTTCGCCTTGCATTAGAAGCTTGGCGAAACGCTTTAAAGCGCGCCAAAATTGAAAATTTTCGTTGGCATGATTTGCGACACACTTGGGCAAGCTGGCATGTGCAAAACGGGACCTCTTTGCAATAGTTACAGCAGCTTGGAGGATGGAGCTCTTTTGAAATGGTCTTACGCTATGCGCATTTAAGTAGCGATCATTTAAAAGATGCTGCTGAAAGAATTAGCATGAAGATGCAACGAGAAACAGCTCAAGAAAGCGCCAGAAAATTGTTTGGGACACAAAATGGCAAGACTGCCGTTTTGGCCGATGCGCAGCATTCCCATTCGCAAGAACCAACCCATGGATATGTTGGTACAAATTTGGCACACCCAACAAAAAAGGGTTTAAGTGAACATCACTTAAACCCTTGAAAAATTTGGCGCGCCCGGAGAGATTACTCGGCGCATCCTGCGCCTCGCCCCTTTGGGATCGCGCTAAAGCGCGATCAAATTTGGCAATCCTGCCAAATTTGTCGAACTCCATCGGGAG
>JAJONM010000070.1 GCA_021323415.1 Rickettsiaceae bacterium | reverse complement strand
GGCTTTATTTTCCAGCGTTATAACCTGCTTGCCACATCTACAGCGGCTGAAAATGTTGCGATTCCGGCTACATATGCAGGAGTTGAAGTTGAGGAGAGAAAATCACGGGCGACAAATTTACTAAAGCGGCTTGGCCTGGGCGAGAGGATGTATCACCGTCCGTCTGAGCTTTCCGGTGGGCAGCAGCAGCGCGTTGCAATTGCCCGCGCTTTGGTCAACAACCCTCCTATAATTTTTGCTGATGAACCAACTGGCGCACTTGATAGCAGAAGCGGCGAGGAAGTTATGGCACTGCTTGGTGAGTTGCACAGCGAAGGCCGCACAATTATTATCATTACCCACGAAGAAAGCGTGGCAATGCACGCCCACCGGTTAATCCGTATCCAGGATGGTAAAATAACAGAAGATACGGTATTAAAAAAAGACTCCATTAACCAGGAGATACCTTACCATCCCGAGCAGCATAACCACATGTCGCTTACTACCAGTATGGCGGAGGCGCTCAGCAGTGCGTTGCGCTCACTCAATGTAAATTTATTCCGTACCTGCCTTACCCTGCTTGGTATTATAATCGGCGTTGCTTCCGTTGTGACCATGCTTGCAGTAGGCGAAGGCAGCCGCCAGAGGGTTCTGGCCGGAATCAGCAGCATGGGGACCAACCTGTTAACTATCCGTCCGGGTGCACCCGGAATACGCGGCAGTGGTGATATATCAACACTGATAATGGAAGATGCTGAGGCTATAAAAACTATTCCCAATGTGGATAATGTAATTGCAGAGCGCAGTGGCCGCTTTACCCTTCGTTATGGCAATGTGGATTACCAGGCTAATGTTCAAGGCGTTAGCGAGGATTTTCCAGCCGCAAGAGAGTGGAAAACCAGAAGGGGAGCTTTCTTTTCAGCGCAGGATGTGCTCGGTTTTTCATCAGTTGCAGTTTTGGGTAAAACAACCGCCCAGATCCTTTTTGAAGGGGCAAACCCGCTGGGGCAGTACATAATAATCAAAAACACGCCGTTCCAGGTCATCGGGATAATGGAAAGCAAAGGCGCATCACCCGGCGGTGCTGATCAGGATGATACCGCTTTTGTTCCTATAACAACAGGTGCAATCCGCCTGTTCGGCAAATCATATTTAAACGGTATCACCGTAAAAGTTGCTGATACCACCATAATAGACACAACGCAGGAACGGATAACCGACTTACTAAAATCCCGCCATATGACGGAAGATTTCCGTATCCGAAATATGGCCTCAGTGCTTGAAACCGCCACCGCCACTCAAAACACCCTAACCATAATGCTGGGCGCGGTTGCTGCTATTTCCCTGCTGGTAGGGGGTATTGGAGTGATGAATATCATGCTTGTGAGTGTGACAGAACGCACCCGAGAGATTGGCATACGAATGGCGACAGGTGCCCGTATGCGGGATATATTGCTACAGTTTAATATAGAATCAGCGGTGGTATGTGCGGTGGGGGGGATACTTGGTGTATGCTTTGGTATAATCACGGGCTTAATACTTAAAGCCGCCGGAATGTCTATCGTATTTTCAATATTACCGGCAGCATTAGCCTTCGCATGTGCTTTTGCTACCGGAATTATTTTTGGCTACCTGCCAGCAAAAAAAGCTGCCAGATTAGATCCCGTTATAGCGCTGGCATCGGAGTAAATGAAATGAAAAAGTTACTGTTAGCATCCACAATCCTCCTTAACGCCTGCAACCTGACCCCTCCGTATAGCCGCCCCGTTCCAACCGTTCCTGAAAAATGGAGTGATGCAAATATTGCTACGCAAGGAGAAAACCAGAATACCACTCCATTTTGGGAACAGATAAATGATAAGGAATTGCAATTTATTATAGCAACTTCGCTTAAACAAAACCTTGATATTGAAAGTGCATTGCAACGTATAGAGCAAGCCAGGGCGGAAGCAAAAATCGCGGGGGCTAACCTTGTGCCAACGGCTGATGCTTCCTTTGGAGCTAACCGTTCTTTTGATAAATCCAGCGGGGGTGATTATAGCCAGTCATCATCGTTGTGGGGTGGATTGGCACTTAATTACGAAGTGGATTTATGGCAGCGCAACCGTGCCGGAGCAAAGGCGGCAGCTTTCCGAGTAGAAAGTAGCCATTTTGATCATGATGCCGTTACCATCAGTACTGTATCGGATATAATAATAAATTATGCCCAGTTAATAACCTTACAAAAACGTATCGAAGTTGCTAAGAAAGCACTGGAAAACGCACAGGCCATTCTCAAAATTATTGAAACAAGATTTGCTGAAGGCAGTAATTCATCGCTGGAGGTGGCGCAGCAGAAAACCTCTATTTATGGTTTCCGCGCCACTATAACCTCGCTGGAGCGGCAATATTCCGCCAGCCGCAATGCACTTGCTATACTGAACGGCGCAGCACCGCAGCAATTTGTTGTAAAGCATGAAAATAATAAATTGCCTGAACTTCCCGCTCCCAGCCTTACGCCACCATCATCACTGCTTACCAACAGGCCTGATATACGAAGTGCTGAGGCGGGGCTTATGGCTAATAATGCCGATATAGGAGCAGCAAGAGCCGCATTTTATCCTTCGATCACACTTGGGGTGAATGCTGCAGCTGTTGCCAGTAGTTTTAGCAACCCAGCAGCAACTGCACTGGAATTAAGCTCATCAATACTTGCGCCAATATTCTCAGGCGGCAGGTTGAGAGGAAACCTGGAAAAAATTACAGCACGGCAAAAAGAGCTGGCAGCGCAATACCAGAAAATTATCCTTGTTTCATTCCAGGAAACAGAAAATGCCCTCTCCTCTCTTAAAGCAGCACGCCTGCAAAATAAAACATATACCAGCGCTAATATCGAAGCTAATAAGGCATATAGAATTGCAAAAGAACGCTTCGATTCCGGCAGTATAGATTTCCTTAACCTGTTAGACTCACAGCGTACGCTATTGCAGGCAGAAGATAATATGGTACAGGGAAACTTTGATGAATTCAGCGCAACAATACAATTGTATAAAGCTATGGGGTGGATCCCCCCAGAATAAAAGTCATGACAAAGTGAATCAAGTCTTATGCATTTTAGGACTGGATAAGACAGCAATGGATTCTTGATTTGGTAAAAGAAGTAAATTTTAAATTCCGTGTACTGGTGTACGCCCGCAAGTCAAAAGTATAGCGTAGCTATGCGCGATATAAAGTACTTATGAATCAATAGTTTAACACCGCTTATAACCCGGTTCAAATCCAGCCCCCGCAACCAATTTTTCTTTTATAATTTCAAGTGCTTACCTAGACACTATCAGCCAGGAATAGGTGATGCATCTTTACAACACAGAGTTTGTAAACACCTCACGCAATATAATACTAAACCTCGGTCATCATAACCACCAACCTTACCTTCTCTGAATGGCCAAAGGTTTAGAAACAACAAAATTACCGTGGCACTACTCGACAGGCTATTTTTAAAAGTAAAATGAAGAACGTTTTACACCCCAAAACTACAACCAAGAGGGTAAACTTTTACACGCACAGGGAGGTAAAGTTTTAAACGCTTATTAACACCAGGCAAGCAGTTTGATCTCACTTCTTTTTAATTTTAGCCTCCAAATGCTCCATCATCCGCCGAGCCACCTCTTGCACACCGGCAACGGCAAGGTCGATGTTCTGGGTTTTGAAATACTCCAGTTCTTCCTCATTATGAGCTCGGGCAAGAATTGAAATGTCCGGTTTCATATCGCGGGCGATACCGACAATGCGGCGGGCTTCATAAGGGTTAGGAACGGCGACCACAAGTGCGGAAGCCTTGTCAATAGCCGCCTCCTGAAGTGTTTCCCGATGCGTTGCATCTCCCACAAGCGCATGCTTTCCGCTTTGGCGGATAGATTCAACAACCTCATGATTCTGATCTACAACAACAAAATCTATGTTGGATGCTTCCATCTTTTTACTGAGATGGCGACCTACACGACCATACCCAACCAGAATAACAAGATTCTTAAGCGCCGTTCTTTCTCCACCGGATAGATGGCAAAGATCACTGCTATCTTTTTCCATCCAGCGTTTGAAGCGCGGGTTGTGGGAACAGTAGATACGGAGCCTGTCGGTAAGGTTGAATAACATCGGGTTAAGAGTGATGGAAAGCAGCGCACCTGCAAGAATCAGGCTATTTGCTTCATGCGAAAGCAGGCCGTAGGTAAGCCCCAGCGTTCCAAGAATGAATGAAAACTCACCAATCTGCGCGAGACTTGCTGAGATGGTGAAGGCCGTCTTTGCAGGATAGCGGAACATCAACACAATAACGAAAGCGGCAATAGACTTACCAAACATGATAATCAAAGCAGTTGCCAGCACATGCCAAGGTTGTTCCACCAATATCATTGGATTGAACAGCATTCCCACGGATACGAAGAACAATACCGCAAATGCATCCTGAAATGGCATCGCCTTTTCTGTGACTTCATGAGAAAGATCTGATTCCTTAATCATCATGCCTGCAAAAAATGCACCAAGCGCAAACGAAATGCCGAACAGGTGCGCCGCGCCGAACGCCACACCTACGGCCACCACAAACACCGAAAGCGTAAAGAGTTCTCGCGATTTCGTATCGGCCACGGTCTGCAATATCCATGGCAACACGCGTTTTCCGACAACGAACATAAAAGCCACAAACAGCGCGATTTTTCCCAGCGCCATCAGCAACGGTAGTAGGAAGTCGCCTTCGCTTGTGCCGGATGCTTCTCCGCCCACACCGGGAGCAAGCGCCGGAATCAATACCAGTGCCAATACGATAGCCAGATCCTCCACAATCAGCCAGCCCACCGCTATATGGCCGTTAATCGAATGCAGAGCATTACGTTCTTCAAGTGACCGCAGCAGCACCACTGTACTTGCAACCGATAGCGCCAACCCAAAGAGCAGGCCACTTTCCAATGACCATCCCCAATAATGCGCTACCCATGCACCCAACGCTGTAGCGGTTGCAATTTGTACGACTGCGCCTGGAAGCGCAATTTTTTTTACCGCCATTAAATCTTTCAGGGAGAAATGCAATCCGACCCCGAACATCAGCAACACGATGCCTATCTCCGCCAGTTGTGTTGCCAGTTTGGAATCCCCTACAAAACCCGGCGTGTGCGGACCAATAACAATACCAGCCAACAGATATCCGACAATAGGCGAAAGGCGTAGCTTCGAGGTAATCATGCCACCGACAAAGGCGGCGCTGATACCCATTACTACCGTTGAGATAAGTGGTGTTTCTTCGATTAGTGCCATATAAACCTCAGTTCGTTAATATTTTTTGAGCGGGTGACTGTGCAAGAAGACCTCGCACATCTGTCCCGCTAGGGTTTTGGAATACCTGCAACATGAATTCAGGCAATATAGCAAGCAAATGATCAAAAATATCTGACTGAATGCTTTCGTACTCCGCCCATTTTGTGGTGCTCGTGAAGCAATAAATTTCCAGCGGCAATCCTTCTGGTGTAGGACTTAGCTGGCGCACCAGCAACGTCATATTTTGATGAATACCGGGATGAGATCGAAGATAATGTTCTACATAGGCACGGAACGTACCAATATTGGTAATACGTCTTGTATTAACCATTTCCTTTGCCTTCTCCCCCAGTGCGCTGTTCCAGTTACTTATCTCCTGATTCTTCCTGCTCAGATAGTCTTCAAGCAGTTTGAAGCGGCCTAAGCGTTCCTGCTCATCGTCTGACAAAAAACAAATGCTGTTCTGATCCAGATAGAGCGAGCGCTTAATGCGCCTTCCGCCGGATTCATGCATTCCCCGCCAATTCTTAAAAGGATCAGTAATAAGTCTCCGCGTAGGTAAGGTGGTAATGGTTTTGTCCCAGTTCTGCACCTTCACCGTATGCAGGGCAATGTCGATCACATCACCATCTGCGTTCAATTGGGGCATTTCGATCCAGTCCCCGACACGCACCATATCACTGGAAGAAATCTGCACGCTGGCGACGAGAGAAAGTAATGTATCCTGAAACACAAGCATAAGTACTGCAGCAATAGCGCCAAGACCGGAAAGCAGAATCAGGGGTGAGCGGTCAATCAGTACTGCAATAATCAGTACAGTGGTGATAATAAACATCACCAGCTTCGCGAGCTGTAAATAGCCTTTTATAGGGCGAAGATGTGCATCTGACCTTCTGCAATAAATGACATTCACAATGTTTAGTGTGGCGCTGATAGCAAGCGCAAGCGTCAGAACAATAAAGGCAGTACTAACATTTTTGACAATGATCACCGCCGCTTCAGGAAGGCCGGGAATAAGAGTGATACCGCCCATGATTACCATAGTAGGCATGACGTTTGCCAGCCGCTGTATAACACCGTGACGTTTTAATTCTTCGTCCCGGCCATAGGATGTAGAAGAGAGCGCACGCTGGATGCCACGCAGAATGAGCCGCTTAAAAACAGAATTAGTCAGCCATGCTGCGAGTACAAGACAGGTGATGCCAACTAAAGTAGCAATCCAAGGGACTTGTTCTATCAACGTGGTGTAGCTTACTGCCATTACGACCTCTCACATTATATCCGGTATCAACATAAATCGACATCACTCTCTTTTTCAACCAAACCTTTACGCTTCTGCTTAAAACCGAGGAATTTACTTTCTGAGGCATCAGAGCACTTTGATAAGTGCTAAAAAAATAAAGGAAAAAGAGGAAAAAACAAGAAAGAATGCAACGACTGCTATAGTAATATTATTAACCTCATTTTAATTTGCATCTCCCGCCACATCGCAATGCGCCATAAGATCTTTTAATGGTACAAACGGTACCAATGGATTTTTTACATCTCTTTATGATCGCGCGCTTATATAAAAGCTAAAGCGCGAGAGGCTTCGCGACTTATTATATCTGCAGCGCGACTGATCCGTGAAGGGATGTATTCACATTGCGAAACAGGGGGATGGATGCCGGGACATAAAATTGATGGTACTCTAGTCACGCTCGCTCTTAAAGTAATCTTCAGTAGAAGCCAGAAAACCGGGACTGGAACATAAATTCGTCTTTACTAAATCATTTCGAATTAATTATACTCCAAATTTTAAAGCTTTAGTTGTTTAATCGATATGAAATTAGCAATACACTGGTTTAGGCAAGATTTAAGATTAGCAGATAATCCTGCCCTGCTTGAAGCTGCCCAAACTGGAGAAGTTTTATCCATTTACATTTTAGATGATGAAAATGCAGCTGAGTATAAGATGGGCGGAGCCAGCAGGGTATGGCTGCACCACGCATTAAATAGCTTAAATAAATCTTTAGGCGGAAAGCTAAAAGTTTTTAAAGGTAATGCTAAAATAATTTTATCGCAAATTGTAGAAGAAACTGGAGCAGATTCGGTTTTTTGGAACCGTTGTTACGAACCGTGGCGTATATTCATAGATACACAAATAGAAGAAATCTTAAAACATAAAGGAGTTGATTTTACGACATTTAACAGCTCACTTTTATTTGAGCCATGGCAAACATTAAAAGATAATGGAGAGCCATATAAAGTTTTTACGCCTTTTTACAAAAAAAATTATTTTAATTCGAACCCAAGAGAACCTTTCAATGAACCTAATAAATTAAACCTTTCTAATATTGAACTTGAAAGCCAGACAATAGATTCGCTTAATCTCTTACCTAGTATAAGATGGGACAAACCAATCATAGAAAATTGGGATATAAGCGAAGAGGGTGCAATGAAACGCCTACATAATTTTATGGATAAAGGCCTCCAAAACTATAAAGAAGGAAGAAATTTTCCTGCAACAAAGCATAATTCGCGCATTTCTCCTTATTTACATTTTGGGCAAATATCTCCAAATCAAATATGGCACTCTACCAGGTTTTATGACTTAAATAATGATATAGAAAATTACTGCCTTGAGTTAGCTTGGAGGGAATTTTCATATAGTTTACTTTATTATTTCCCAGGATTACCAAAGGAGAACTTACAAAATAACTTCAATAAATTTCCCTGGAAAAAGAATAAAGAACACCTGAAAAGGTGGCAAAAGGGACAAACTGGCTACCCTATAGTAGATGCTGGAATGCGGGAATTATGGCAGACTGGCTTTATGCATAATCGGGTGCGTATGATTGTTGGATCTTTCTTAGTCAAGAATTTGATGATTCATTGGCATGAGGGTGAAAGATGGTTTTGGGATTGTTTATTTGATGCTGATTTAGCAAACAATAGTGCTAGCTGGCAATGGGTCACAGGTTGTGGAGTTGATGCCGCTCCTTATTTCAGGATATTTAATCCGGTTACACAAGGACAAAGATTCGATCCGGAAGGCGAATATACCAGAAAATACATCCCTGAACTTACTAATATGCCAGATAAATATCTCTTTAACCCCTGGGAAGCACCTCAAAATGTCCTAAAAAAAGCTGGTATAGAAATTGGAAAGACCTACCC
>JAJONM010000069.1 GCA_021323415.1 Rickettsiaceae bacterium | reverse complement strand
GATCTCTTCACCAACCTTCACAATTCCGCGCTCGATACGGCCAGTTACTACTGTACCACGACCAGAAATTGAGAACACATCCTCGATTGGCATCAGGAACGCACCGTCAATCGGACGGTCAGGCTGAGGAATATAATCATCAACTGCCTGGATCAATGCACGCACTGCATTTTCGCCCAATTCTGGGTTTTTGCCTTCTAGTGCGCAAAGTGCAGATCCTTTAATAATAGGAATATCATCACCAGGGAAATCGTATGAAGATAGCAGCTCACGAACTTCCATCTCAACCAATTCCAATAGTTCAGGGTCATCAACCATATCAACTTTATTCAGGAACACCACCAATGACGGTACACCAACCTGACGTGCTAGCAGAATGTGCTCACGCGTCTGTGGCATAGGACCATCAGCTGCAGAAACCACAAGGATCGCTCCATCCATCTGCGCAGCTCCGGTGATCATGTTTTTTACGTAGTCAGCGTGTCCTGGGCAATCAACGTGTGCATAGTGACGGTTGCCGCTTTCATATTCAACGTGCGCTGTAGAAATCGTAATACCACGCTCTCTTTCTTCAGGAGCTTTGTCAATCTGGTCGTATGGCGTATACTCACCGAAAAACTTCGTTATCGCTGCCGTTAAGCTCGTCTTTCCATGGTCAACGTGACCAATAGTTCCTATATTACAATGCGGCTTATTACGCTCAAATTTTGCCTTACCCATTTTAAAAACTCCTTAGTTTTTGTTTTTTATCTTTTTTATACTTTTACTAATTAAGCAACTTTAGCTTTTATTTCTTCAGCCACGTTATTTGGTACCTGAGCATAGCTTTCAAATTGCATTGTAAACTGAGCCCTTCCCTGTGACATAGAACGTAAGCTATTTACATAACCAAACATCGAAGACAGCGGAACTAAAGCATTAACAACCTGCGCGTTACCTCTTGGCTCCATTCCACTGATCTGGCCACGGCGGCTGTTTAAGTCACCAATTACATCCCCTGTATAATCATCAGGAGTAACAACTTCTACACGCATCATAGGCTCTAGCAGAACCGGAGAAGCTGCCGCAGTCGCTTCTTTAAATGCAGCTTTAGCCGCAATTTCGAACGCCAAACTGCTTGAGTCAACGTCATGGTACGCACCATCTAGCAACGTAGCTTTAAAGTCCGTCATAGGAAAGCCAGCTATTACGCCGCCTTCTTTTACCATTTCAAGACCTTTTTGTACAGCCGGAATATACTCCTTAGGAATGTTACCGCCTACAACTTTGTCTTCAAACTCAAAACCGGAACCAGGACCAAGCGGCTCAAACAGCATTTTAACTTTCGCATACTGGCCAGCACCACCAGACTGCTTCTTATGCTGGTAAACAATCTCATAAGATTTCGTAATAGTTTCTCTGTAAGCAACCTGCGGAGCGCCAATATTAGCCTCAACACCAAATTCCCTTCTCATCCTATCTACGATAATTTCAAGATGCAGCTCTCCCATACCTTTCAGGATAGTTTGTCCGCTTTCCTCATCAGTCTCAACTCTAAGAGAAGGATCTTCAGCAACAAGACGGCTGATTGCAATACCCATCTTCTCCTGGTCAGCTTTGGTTTTCGGCTCAACCGCAACTTCAATAACCGGAACCGGGAATTCCATTCTCTCTAAGATAACAGCATTCTTAGGATCACATAGGGTATCACCTGTAGTAGTATCTTTCAAACCAGCAATCGCAACTATATCACCTGCAGACGCGCCTTTAATATCTTCACGACTGTTTGCATGCATAAGCAGCATACGGCCAATACGTTCTTTTTTGTCTTTAGTAGAGTTAATAACAGTCTCACCAGACTCTAGCGAACCTGAATAAACACGAACGAATGTTAAAGATCCAACAAACGGGTCAGTCATTACTTTAAACGCAAGACCAGAAAATGGCTCAGAGTCAGAGCTATGACGCTCAATCGCCTTCTCTTCATCATTAGCATCAACACCTTTAATTGCAGGAACGTCAGTTGGAGCAGGCAGATACTCAACAACAGCATCCAGAAGCGGCTGAACACCTTTATTTTTAAACGCACTACCGCAAACCACAGGCACAAACGTACCAGAAATAGTTCCCTTCCTGATGCATCGTTTCAATGCATCTTCATCAATTTCTTCGCCACCGAGATACTTCTCCATTAAAGCATCGTCCATCTCAACCGCAGTTTCGAGCAGTTTCTCACGGTACTCAGCAGCCTGATCTTTCAAATTAGCAGGGATATCAGTATAATCAAATTTTGCACCAAGGCTCTCATCGTGCCAGATGATTGCTTTCATCTTCACCAGATCAACAACACCCTGGAATTTTTCTTCAGCACCAATAGGCAATTGCAACACTAAAGGACGCGCACCTAAACGGTCCACTATCATATCAACGCATCTGAAGAAGTTTGCACCAGTCCTGTCAAGCTTGTTTACAAAGCACATACGAGGAACACCGTATTTATCAGCCTGTCTCCACACAGTTTCAGACTGAGGCTCAACACCAGCAACACCATCAAATACAGTAACAGCACCATCTAGTACACGAAGTGAGCGCTCAACTTCAATCGTAAAGTCAACGTGCCCAGGAGTGTCAATAATGTTAATTCTGTGTTTCTTCTTGTCTTTAGAAGTCTCTATAGTCCAGAAACATGTAGTAGCAGCAGAAGTAATCGTAATACCACGTTCCTGCTCCTGCACCATCCAGTCCATAGTTGCAGCACCATCGTGCACTTCACCTATTTTATGCGACTTACCAGTATAATAAAGAATACGCTCAGTAGTAGTAGTCTTACCCGCATCGATATGCGCCATAATCCCGATATTGCGATAGTCACTTATAGGTGTAGTTCTGGTAGCCATTTTTAATTCCTTATATGTTAGAAAACTTAACTAGTTCTCCAAAAATTACCAACGATAATGTGCAAACGCTTTATTAGCGTCAGCCATTTTGTGAGTATTTTCGCGTTTCTTCATTGCCTCACCTTGTTTTTTGTAAGCATCAATAAGCTCACCAGCAAGTTTAGTCATGATAGTTTTTTCTTTACGCTTTCTTGAAGCTTCTATAATCCATTTTATAGAAAGAGCCCATCTACGGTCACTGCGCACTTCAACAGGAACCTGGTATGTAGCACCACCTACACGACGCGAACGAACTTCTACTGCAGGCTTTACGTTTTCAATCGCCTCAAGGAAAACTTCCAAAGGATTAAGCTTTAACTTTTTCTCAATCTCATCAAAAGCACCATAAACAGCACCTTCAGCAACGGATTTTTTACCCTGCATCATAAGGCAGTTCATAAACTTTGCTACGATCTTATTATCATACTTTGCATCAGGTAGTACAATCCTCTTTTCTGCTCTATGACGACGTGACATATCTTAACTCTCTCTTTACTTGTATAATGTTATTATTTAGGTCTCTTAGCACCATACTTAGAACGGCGCTGTTTACGGTCTTTAACACCCTGGGTATCAAGCGTACCACGAATAATATGGTAACGCACACCCGGTAAGTCCTTAACACGACCACCGCGTATTACAACAACGCTGTGCTCTTGCAGGTTATGCCCTTCACCCGGAATATACGCAGTAACCTCATGCTTGTTAGTAAGGCGGATACGAGCAACTTTACGCAAAGCCGAGTTAGGCTTCTTAGGAGTTGTCGTATAAACACGTACACACACACCTCTTTTCTGAGGATTTCCTTGCAATGCCGGCACCTTGTTTATCACTCTTTTAGGTACGCGCGGCTTACGAACTAACTGGTTAATAGTTGGCATATATCTCCCACCACAATAACATTAAATTCCAAGTATCAAATACAATTTCCCCAGTCCCTTGTTTCAGGGGAGGGCGCATACTAGTGATGCTACAAGCTTTCGTCAAGAGGAAATTTATCTTTTTATAATATCTTTACAATTGTTACGTTATCACCAGGTTTATGAATAACTATAGCAACATACAGGAGGTTTTATATATCTAAAAATGTGAATCTGTCTCGCATGTATTTGGCATGACTTACTGCCAGTTCGTATTTTTTCCCATTCCATCCCAACTCCTCAGGATTAATCGGCGCACCAACAGCCACTAAAATTTTTTCTAAATCCGGCCTAGTAGCCATCACATCTTGCAATTGAGCGACTAAAAATGCCCAATTTTGTTCTATTTGCTGGTTAATTTCGTCAACTTTTTGATTAGTTAAGGCCTTATTCTTATACTCCTGTGCACAATGTAGGCCAATTTCTTTGCCAAAAAACTCCTTTATCTGCCCCAAGTCAGCCTCCTGAGGCAATTTAAGGCGGAAAGGAGCGCCAGATAGCACTCTTTCCTGAATTTCTGCCATAGTAAGGGTAGCAACCCCTATCTGCTCTCCGTGGTAAGTTTTTGGCAGCCCACTCCCAAAAACCACTTCCATAGTATGAGCTATCAGGTGCTCACCCTGGCTTGCGGGATAACTCCCACCGCAAATATACATACCAAAACCTGAAATTATCAGAGTTTTTGCAAGCAGCTCTATAGACTCTTTATCACCCGCAACCAGCCCTTTACCGCTTGCAAACAGATCTTCCTCATATTCAGCAAGCCAGTCGAAAGGCACTTTATTATACTTGGTTCCCAGCAATAAATGTGATAATAGCCAGTCCGCCTGGGAAGTAGCTCGGCATAACGAATCGCCAAGCCCGCTTCTTATAAGCCTTTTTGGCGCTGCGCATAAAATGTCCAAATCCAGGAAAACAGCTGTTGGCAGCTGTGCTTTTAGTGTTTTTTTATGCCCATCAACAGTTATAGAGGAATTAGCAGAACTATAGCCATTCATAGAAGGCGCCGTACCAAATACTACATACGGGTTGCCAGCAAGATAACTCGCATATTTACATATATCATTAATTGTACCGCTGCCAACGGCAATTATGGCGTCACTCAGCTCAGATTCAGCTATTACTTTATTAACATTGGCAATATCAGGTTCCACCCCGTCTGGTAAAATTACCGAATTAGCATCTACTAGGGCTTTTTCTATACTACCAGCCATTATATCATGGGTATTTTTGTCACTTACTACAGTAAATTTACTGCCAATATTTAGGTTTTTTATAAGATCATGAGCGTTTTTGGCAATTCCAGGTTCAATAACAACCTGCCTTACCGGCACAGCAAACTTTTGGCCAGTTTCCTTATCCTGCCAATTACCAGCTATAATTTGTTCTATTAAACCACTCATATTGACAACAATCACTAATTTGCAGTAGACACTGTTTATACTAATGCAGAATAAATGTCACTTAATTAATCCACATATTTAACAGTAGCTAAACTTGTTTCAGCTGAAGGATTTTTAGGAGACAGGTTCTAAAAAAGCACAGCGTACATTTTAGTACGTGAGCATTTTTTAGGTTCTGACGACGACAAAATCACCAGCTAAAACGAGTTTATAATGAACAATCTCAATACACTAGGCACATACTACTTATACTTAAAAGAAGTACGTCGTTTTTTGAAGGTTTACAACCAAACCCTCATTATTCCGGTAGTCACTTCATTACTGTTCCTGGCCGTATTTAACCTGGCACTTGGCGACAGGGTTCATACTGTTGGCACCCTGCCCTTCGAGCAATTTATGGTTCCTGGCCTCATAATGATGGCGGTAATGCAAAATGCCTTTGCTAACACCTCCTCATCCTTTGTTATGGGCAAGGTTATGGGCACTATAATTGATTATTTAATGCCACCGCTATCGGGCGGGGAGATAACATTTGCAATGGTTATGGCCGGTGTTACCCGCGGGGTAGTAGTCGGCCTCTTAACATTCTGTGCTACTGAGGTTTTCCATCCATTTCCTATATACAGTGTAGGACATACCCTATTTTACCTGATATCCGCCTCTATGCTACTTTCTTCATTAGGACTGCTTAGCGGAATTCTTGCAGAAACATTTGATCAAATGGCCGCGCTAAATAGCTATGTAATAGTACCTATGTCATTTTTGTCCGGAACTTTTTATTCAGTTAATAACTTACCTGATTTTTGGCACCATATCAGCCAGTTTAACCCATTTTTCTATATGATTGACGGCTTTCGCTACGGCCTGACTGGCCATCACGATGGCAATATAGTGGTTGGAATTATCGCTATGATTGCATCTAATATAGCAATTTGGGTAGTAGTTCAGGTAATGCTGACTAAAGGATATAGGATTAAAAGTTGACATTCCCTACAATCATTAGATAATCCCCTGAAATTTTATGTCTTAATGGGAGTGCATACATTGGTAACAACAATCCTGCCAGTTTATAACAGAAGCAAACTGCAAATCGACCGTGGCGAAGGCGTATATCTATATACAAAAGACGGCAAGCGTTATCTTGATTTCGTATCGGGTGTAGCGGTTAACTGCCTCGGCCACTGCCCGCCAAAATTAGTTGATGTTTTGCATAAACAATCGCAGAAACTATGGCATATTTCCAATCTTTACCAGATTCCGGGAATGCAGGAATTTGCTGATTTACTAACTGGTAACAGCTTTGCTGACACAGTGTTTTTCTGTAATTCCGGTGCAGAGAGCATCGAATGCGCCATTAAAATGGTGCGTAAATACCACGATGCCACCGGCAATCCTGATAAATACCGCATAATTAGCTTTACTGGCGCGTTCCACGGGCGCACGCTTGCCGCTATATGGGCCAGCAAACGTGACCCTATGATGCAAGAAGGCTTCGGCCCACCGGTTGAAGGTTTTGATAACGTAGAATTTGGTAATATTGAAGCAGTAAAAGCAGCGATAACACCAGAAACTGGTGCTATTCTAGTTGAGCCAATCCAGGGTGATGGCGGTATCCGCCCAGCAAGCAAAGAATTTTTACAGCAACTAAAGGAGCTTGCTGATGAGCATGGTTTGCTACTGTGCTTTGATGAAATTCAATGCGGCATGGGAAGAAGCGGAAAATTATTCGCCCATGAATTATATGGCGTAACACCTGATATCGCAACATCCGCTAAGGGTATAGGCGGAGGCTTCCCGCTTGGGGCTTGTCTTGCCACTACAAAAGCGGCCCAAGGCATGACTATTGGTACGCACGGCTCGACTTATGGCGGCAACCCACTTGCTATGGCAGTGGGCTTCGCTGTTGTAACTGAACTGCTAAAGCCAGAGTTTTTAAGCAACGTTACTAAAATGGGCGAGTTGTTAAAACAAGGGCTTGAGAATCTTGCTAAGAAATACCCTAACGTAATCGCTGAGGCTCGCGGACTTGGGCTAATTCAGGGATTAAAGCTTATTCCAAGCAATAAGGAATTTGGCGCTAAGCTAGAAGACGCAGGATTGCTCGTACCAAATGCCGCTGAAAATGTAATCCGTCTGCTACCTCCGCTAATTATTAACGAGGCACAAATACAAGAAGCGCTGGATGCTATTGAGAAGGTTTGTGAGGGATACTAATGCCACATTTTCTGGATATTGACCAACTGGGTATAAAAGAGCTAAACAGCATCCTTAGTACAGCAGGTGAAATAAAAGCCCTGCTAAAAACCGGTGAAATCCATAAGCCCTTAGCTAACAAACAACTAGCGATGATTTTTGAAAAACCATCAACCAGAACACGCGCATCTTTTGAAGTTGGCATTAACCAATTAGGCGGTAATAGCATTATACTTAATACTACCGATAGCCAACTTGGCCGCGGGGAAGCAATATCGGATACTGCGCAGGTTTTAGCACGATATGTTGATATCATGATGCTGCGCTGCTTTTCACATCAGACACTGCTGGATTTAGCAAAATACTCCACAGCCCCGGTGATAAACGGCCTGACTGACTACAGCCATCCATGCCAGATAATGGCAGATATTATGACTTACCAGGAGCACCGAGGTTCAATAAAAGGCAAAACTGTAGCATGGGTAGGCGATAGCAATAATGTCACTACTTCATGGGTTCATGCCGCTGTGCAATTCGGATTTAAGCTAAAAATCTCTGCACCAAAAGAACTGGCGCCAAAAGATGCTATCATGGCATGGGCGAAGAAACATAATGGTGATATTTCATATAGCGCAGAGCCAGAGTTTGCTGCCAGAGATGCTGATTTAGTCACTACTGACACCTGGGTTTCAATGGGTGATAAAAATGTTGAAGAACGTTATGCCTTACTGAAAGATTACCAGGTTAACTCTAAATTAATGTCGCTAGCTAAAAAAGACGCATTATTCATGCACTGTCTACCTGCCCATCGCGGCGATGAAGTAACCGAAGAAGTCATCGATGGCAAGCAATCTGTAGTCTTCGATGAAGCGGAAAACCGCCTGCATGTACAGAAAGCAATTATGATTTGGTGTTTAAGGTAGTGTAAAGCGTCAGTGTTAAGTGTAAGCAACGACACCAACAAAGAAATAGCTGAAAAAATCAGGGATGGATCATATTACACTGATGCACGTGAATGGTACACGCGCCAGTATTTATACCCTATTACTGAACGCACGTTTTTGGTTATTATTGCATCAGTTGTATGCTTTGTATTTATCTTGTCTGTAGCTAACATAAAATCTTTAATAACTGAAAATCCTATCATTCCATTCCCTATAAAAGTTGAAAATGCTGCTGACTATTTTTCTTTCATAAAGCCACTGAGCCAAAATTCGGAAAATACTCAGGAAGCGGTAGCACAGCATCTAATAGAAGATTATTTGCGGACAAGAGAAGAATATATCCCTAGTGAAATGAGAGGGGATAAGCTTAAACACAAACTAAAAAAAATAAAGAGTTCATCATCAAAAACAGTGCTCGACGAATACAAAAACTATATGAGCGAATTAAACCCGTATAGCCCTGTCATCCGCTATGGCGATGACACTACCAGGTCAATAAATATCAAATCATTCAAATTTATAGGTAATGATGCCGCTTCAGGTAAAGCCCATATAACTTTTGAATCTGTAACGAAAAAACCGAATGAAGAACCTGAAAATAAAAGTTTGTGGGAAGCTACTGTACTTTTCAGATTACCTGATATAGAAACAATTGCACATACTGGAGCTCCACTTAGGTTT
>JAJONM010000068.1 GCA_021323415.1 Rickettsiaceae bacterium | reverse complement strand
CTGCCCGCTGTACTTCTAGCAATAATTTGCCTTCCACAAACAGGCCATGTGAATCCTCACGAAGAGATGCAAAAACACCGATTGGTTCATCCGTTTTATGCTGCCATAATAATTTTATATCGCTACCGCGCTCCTCAAGCGTGCGCTGAAAAGCTCCCTTTAAAATAAGGTCATTCTGCTGATCAATCATATCAAAAACTGAGGCATATCCTGAAAATGCTCCCTGCTTATCGATAGATTTAATATCGAACTGAAAATCCATTTGTTTTGTATTTTGCATGATTACCTTACCCCCACCATTTCCCTTTTCTCTGCATCGCTCAGGAACTGGGCATCTTTTACACGATTCCATGCAGCTTCACGCCTTGGAGCAAGCGCGCTAATGTCATCTAAATTATGTGAAAGGTGCAGGTCGCTGTCAAACATTGGAACCAGCCAATTATTGAGGCTACTGGCCATATTATCTATCATCGGCAGAATCGTTTGCTCCCAAAGCGAAAGCCGTGCTTCAGCCATATTGTTATAGGTTGCATCTCCAGGTATGCCGAGCAGTTGCGGCGGCACTCCAAATGCCAGTGCAATATCACGCGCTGCGCTATGTTTAGTATTAATAAAATCCATGTCTTTGGGCGAAATACTCATCTCTTTCCAGTCAAGCCCGCCTTCTAGTAATAATGGCCTTCCTGCATTCACAGAGCCGGTATTACACTCTTCTAATTGTGCCTTAACACGCAAATATTGTTCTTCACTCAAATAGCCATCGCCGCCTTCACCAGTTTTAACAATTAACGCACCACTTGGCCGCGCTCCATTTTGCAGCAAAGCCTGATTCCAGGCCGAAGCTTCATTATGCTGGTCAATTGAATATGCCGCAGCTTCCATTGATGAAAGCCCATACCAATCATTGGTCGGATGAAATTTTTTGAAATGTAAAATATCAGATTGCCCGGTTAATCTGTTAAGAGGAAAATCGCGTTCAACATTACCAACTGTATAACGGTAGGCCTGCGGTACGCCTCCGCTACCAGCTATGATCGTTACCCGATCAGGGCGGAGTACATATAGCTCTTGAGGTACACCATTATTACTTCTTACCACCTGGATATAGGCATTACCTCCAATTATACGATGTGAATATATCGCTTCAAAAAACTCTGCACCGCCCATATATGGATTAGGATTTTTTAGCAATTTTAATAACGGATGATTTTTTATCTCTGACCTTTCATCTGCCAGCTTCCAGTTAACACTGGCTGCGCCACTGGCTATCATTGAAATTGCCCGGTGTGCGATAACATTTTTTATATAACCTTCATCAGCAAATTTATAGTATTCGCGGCCTGTCCAGACAGGCTTACCTGGTGTATTTAAAAAACTGCTATATCCACTAGCACTAAAGCGCGCGTTATAATATTCATCACTTTTCGTTTTGCGCTTCCTGCTAAAAATCTTCTTTAATTTTTGGCCAAGGGATAGGTTTTTTTTATATGAGTTTGTCATCACATTACCCTTTAAAATTAGAGTGAAAAATCGTAGTGTTTATCTTATCGTCATTGCGAGGAAAGCGAACCTCTTCGTGAGCCTGACGAAGCAATCTCTGTCAATTTACGGATTGCTTCTTCGACGTCGCTATCGCTCCTCTCATCGCAATGGCAAAAATGGCAGGCTTTATAAGACAACGAGGAACAAAATGAGAACCATACTAATCATAATAACACTTCTTCTTTCAAGCACAGCAAATGCGGGAGAGTTAAATGCTATTGAACTACAACAGTATTGCGCTGAAATAGCAAAAGGCTCTACCGGCAATGAATTTGATAAGGAGTTAGCCCAACAATGTCAGGGCTATATGGCTGGATTTTTTGATAGCATGATTGTAATTGAGAAAGTTACTGACAAAAAAGAATTTTGCATCCCAAACGCTTTGCCAAAAACACAGAATAACTTGATATTAAGCGCTTGGATAGATTCTAATAAAGAAATTGCACCAAAAACAACAGCTGCTGTTGCACTATATGCTGCATTTAAAAAAGCGTTTCCATGTAACGGAAAAAGTGAATAATTTAGCAGGTGGGGATTTGACACTTAAAGTTTTATTTACTCACACTTTTTGCATCCTATATTTACAATATACCACTAAATTTCCCCTTGCGCTAGCCCCCCACACGAAAATTTTTTAATATCGCATTACCCCTTGTATTTACGGGATATTTCCCTTATTTCATTACCTGGCGTCAAAAAAATATAAACAAATACTATCTTATTAGCTATTCTTACAGAAAAATTAGGACACTCCCATGGAGCATTTACGTTTAGGAATTAATATCGATCACGTTGCCACTGTGCGCAATGCCCGTGGCGGTACACATCCTGATCCAGTGCGTGCAGCAAAACTTGCGATGGAAGCAGGAGCTGATGGGATTACTGCCCACTTGCGTGAAGATAGGCGGCATATACGTGATAACGACATTGCTCGTTTAAAAAATGAAATCCCACTACCACTTAATTTTGAAATGGCTGCAACAGAAGAAATGCTGCAAATAGCGCTGCAAACAAAACCTAATGCTTGTTGCCTAGTACCGGAAAAGCGCACTGAAGTTACTACTGAGGGCGGCCTTGATGTTATCGGACAGACAAAATCACTCACTCCATATATTGCAAAACTAAAGGATAAAGGCATAAAAGTCTCTCTATTTGTAGACCCAGAAGCTGCACAAGTGGAAGCTTCAAAAAAAGTTGGCGCAGATATTGTGGAACTGCACACTGGGGCTTATTGCCACGCAGCCGGAGCGGAAAGACAAAAGGAGCTGCAACGTATAATAACCGCAGCAAAAGCCGTAGAAACCTCTGGAATAGAATGCCATGCCGGACACGGCCTATGTTTTGAAACGGTTCAACCAATTGCCAAAATTTCTAATATTGTAGAACTTAACATAGGGCATTTCCTGATTGGTGAATCAGTATTTACCGGACTTGATGCAGCAATCAAACAAATGCGAAAATTAATGGATGAGGCAAGATCATGATAATTGGTCTTGGCAGCGATATAGTTCATATTGACAGGATAGAGCATCTAATCGAGGAATTTGGCGAACGCTTTATCAAACGTAGTTACACTCCTGAAGAAATAAAAGGTGCCGACAGGTTTGGAGCCAATAATACTATAGGCCGAGCATCGTATTTTGCTCGCCGTTTTGCTGCTAAAGAAGCATTCGCCAAGGCACTTGGAACGGGATTTCGTGAGGAAGGCACTTGGAACGGGATTTCGTGAGGGTCTCCGCTTTCAGCAAATTGGAGTCATTAACGATAAGTTAGGTAAACCACATTTCGTTCTAACAGGAAAAGCTGAAGAACTTCTACAATCTATGACCCCAAAGGGGAAAAAAGCCGTTTGCCATATTTCGCTTTCAGATGATTATCCGCTAGCACAGGCAACTGTGGTTATTGCTTGTGAGTAAATAAAAATCATCCCCTAATTTTATCAACAAAGCTTTCCGTCTGGCCACTATTATTCTTAGATCTTATGGCAGCTTTCACAAACCTTATCAGCTGTTTTGGGTCTATTGGCTTGTAAACGTAGAACTGTGCACCCTGCTCTATTGCGTTGGTAATTTTACCATCTTCCTTATCTACAGTCTGAATTATAACAGGGATTTCTTTTAACTCTTTGTGTTCCTGGATCTTCTTCAGCAGCTCCATTCCACTTATATTTGGAAGTGTTTTTGCAAGTATAATAGCATTTGCCTGATCAGGATTGTTTTTTAGGTGTGCCCAGGCAGCAGCACCATCTTGAAATGATTTTACTGCAAATCCAGAAGTAATAAGACTTACCATAGCCAGATTAAGACTGTCAGCATCATCATCTACTAGAACTACTAACTTGGTAGTAACCATAAAAATCCCTAACTGGGGTTAAATCAACATATGCTATTCTATGTCAACAAAACAATTAGGCGTTTCATATACTCTAATTTTTATGCAGTTAACACAAGTATCTTTAAAAATTTTGGGACAAATTTCTTCAAATAAATATGCCGCAATATTTTCAGCAGTTGGGTTATTTTGCAAATAAAATACCTTTTGACCAGTAGACGCAGAAATTGAATTTCCTAAATCTTTGTCCTTCTCCCATAAAATAACATTATGGTCCCAATTCTCATCTATCCAGCCACTGAGCTTTTCTTTAATAACGCCAAAATCTACCACACGACCTAAACTATCTAGTTCATCGGCAACAAAATATGCCTCCACAACATAGCGATGGCCATGCATGAATTTGCATTTGCTTTCATGGTTTACTATACGGTGAGCCGCATCGAAATGTAAACTACGGGTACAGGTAATCACGCCACCCTCTCAATATTAACCTCGATTGGAGGCATTTTTCCAACTTCTTGTTTTATTATACGACGCACAGCTGAACGGGTTACATTCTCCATTCTTTCATCAGATTGCTGTTTTTTTGTACCGTTGTGATTTTCTTCCAATGCCTCTTGGATTTCATACACCATATCTTCAAAAATATCGGCATCTTCTTTTGAATCAAGCGTGCCCGGGGCAGAAATAATCGGCTTTACTATCAACCTACCAGTTTTACCAAAAACCAAACTGATAATGATTATCCCATCTCTCTGCAGTTTACGGCGCATACGCATAATCTGGCTATCCGGAGAAAGTAAGAAATTTCCATCGATGCCAAGCTCACCAGCTTGCACCACTGCTATTTTTTCTGGCTCCCCTGGCGCAAGTTTAGTAACCACTCCATTTTCCACCTGTATACATTCTTTTACTCCCCATTGCTTTGCAAGCCTTACATGCTCATGAATGTGTACATCCTCACCATGCACCGGAATAGAAATTTGTGGCCTGATCAGGCTATACATATGCTTCATGTCTTCTACGTTAGGATGCCCTGAAACATGCACAAAATGGTCTTTTTCAGTTAGCACATCAACACCAAGCTTTACAAATTTATTAAACAAACGGAATATTCTTTTATCATTACCAGGTATTATTTTAGATGAAAATATTATCGTATCACCCGGTTTTAGCGTGATATTTTTGTGCTCAGCATTTGCAATTTTATTAGTAGCTGCCAGTGGCTCACCCTGGCAACCTGTACAAATCACCAATAGTTTCTCACGCGGGTATTTACCGATCGCATCATCAGATAAAAATTCAGGAGCATCCTGTAAATAGCCGCAATCCTTTGCCGCATTTACGATTCTCCATAAAGAGCGCCCTGCAAGAATTACTTTACGTCCGCTCTTTTTTGCCGCTTCGGCGATACTTTCAATTCGCGCAACATTCGATGCAAATGTGGTAACCATAACTAATTTCTGGCAACCGGAAACCAAATCAATCAGGCTCTCCCGCAAATCACCCTCAGATTTTGAGTGCCCAGGACTAAATACGTTAGTTGAATCACTAACCATAGCAAGCACACCTTCATCGCCATATTTTTTTAGCTTGGCCTCATCAGAAACACCACCTAGCATCGGACGCGGATCAAATTTCCAATCACCTGAGTGGAATACATTGCCATGTTTTGTGCGAATAAATGCACCATTCATTTCCGGTACAGAGTGCGTTATCTGTACATATTCAATTTCAAACGGACCGAGTTTAAAGCTACTTCCAATTGGCTTTTCAACAATATTAACTTTTTTTCTTGTAGCCCCATCTAGCAATTTTGCTTTTAAAAATGCAGCTGTAAACGGAGTAGCGTATACCTGGCATTCTAACTCATCCCATAGATATGGTATTGCGCCCAAATGGTCTTCATGCGCATGGGTTAAAACTAATCCTACTATATCCTTTTTATACTTTTTAATAAAAGTAATATCAGGCACGGTCATATCAACACCGGGCAAGTAATCTTCAGCAAAGCCAGCACCAAAATCTGCTATAAGCCACTTTCCATCAAGGTGGTAAAGGTTAAGGTTCATGCCGATTTCCCCTGCTCCACCGAGGGGTAAAAATAAAAGGTCATTTTTGTGTTTAGCTAAATTTAATGTCATATTTCCTACTTATTGTTTTCATAAATTTGTTTAAGACCGTAAATGGTCAGATCTGATTCTAAATGTTCTATTTTATTAGTCGCTCCAGCAAATAATGGCGCGAGGCCGCCAGTTGCCAATACTTTCATCTGCGCGCCATATTCTTTTTGTATGCGCTCTGTAATCCCCTCAATCAATCCTATATAGCCCCAGAACACACCTGATTGCATGGCCGATACCGTTGAAGTTCCTATTACTTTTTTAGGTCTTGCAACATCTACCTCAGGCAATTTTGCTGCAGCACGATGCAGCGCATCTATAGAAAGGTTAATCCCAGGTGATATAACACCTCCTAAATACTCACCATTTTTTCCTATTACATCAAAAGTAGTCGCTGTACCAAAATCAATAATTATAGCATTCCCGCCATATTTATTAAATGCCGCAACCGAATTTACCAGTCTATCCGCTCCTACTTCTGATGGTCTATCAATTTTAACTTCAATATTCAGCTTTACATTGCTTTCGCCAACAATCAAAGGCTCACAATTTAAATAATTACGGCACAACATCTTTAGAGAAAAAATATTTTGCGGCACAACACTTGCAATAATTACATTCTTAATCTGGCCACGCTCAAGACCTTCCAACTGCAGAAACTGGGTTAAAGCCACGGCATATTCATCAGCTGTACGGTTACGATTCGCTGATAACCGCCACTTTCCCTTCAATTCGTCTTTATCAAAAACTGCAAATACTGTGTTGGTATTTCCAGTGTCTACAACTAGTAACATTTTTTAAAAATCTTCCTTAATATTCATAAAATTGCTTCCTCGCACTCCTTACAGACGGTCACTCTGATGAGTGAAGCGCAGCGACAACGAGGAAGCAATTTCAGAAAAACTTAACCTTAAAAATAAACTTCGCCTGCTGGAATTAATTTTAAATTACCATCTATCAGCAATTCCAATTCGCCATCAGAGTTTACCCCTTTGAATATCCCTGACATTTTCTGGCCGCCTAGATTAACTTCAATTTGCTCATTTATTTTATAAGCATATTGCAGCCAGCGGTCTCTTATATACGAAAACTCCCCATTTTGCCACAAATTAAGTTCCTTCTCGAATAATTCCAGTATTTTTGTAAATAATTGTTCGGAAGTTACTTCTAACAAGCCACAATTTTTTAGGCAAGTCACTGGTATTCCGACATTTTTTGGCGCATTTGCAATATTAACACCAACACCAACTATAAGGTTTATATTACTTCCTTTAACTATTGATTCTAACAATATACCGGAAATTTTCTTTTTATTTACCAACACATCGTTTGGCCATTTATATTGCAAAATGCTATTTTGCGGCAAAATCTCAAGCAATGCCTGCCCTACAGCCAGTGCCATTACAAAGGAAATTTGAGCTATTTTTTCTAAATTAGCTGATAATTTTAATATCAGGGACATATATAAATTTCCGGTTGGGGACTCCCATTTGCGGCCATAACGCCCATGCCCACCAGTTTGCTGATCTGCGATAATAACCTGGCCATGAACGGCTTCACCAAAGTTTATAAGCCTTTTAGCTTCTTCGTTGGTGCTATCGATTATAGGAAAATGGATTGGCGTATGGTACATTATATTAGAACTTTAGAATTTAAGAATTAAGAACTTTAGAATATAAACTAACAATTCTTATTTTCTCAGTTCCCACTACTAAAACAGCCAGGAAGCCGCTCTCTCGGCAACATTCAAAAATGGCGTAAACCCAATAAAGAACAACAGGTTAAACGCAGCTACACCAAAAGCAATATAGTTCATTTCCGGCTGAACATTTTTATCAAGCGCAACAGTAGATTCGTCCAAATACATTATTTTTATGATGCGTAAGTAATAATAAGCAGCAATAACGCTAGATAACACCCCAACTACAGCCAATGTATACAGGCCTTGCTTGACTGCGGCAAAGAATATAAAGAACTTAGCAAAGAATCCGGCAAAAGGAGGGATTCCAGCCATTGAAAGCATAATAACGGCAATAAACATAGCCATAAATGGACGAGTTTTAGCAAGACCTGATAACGATGCAATATCTTCTGATTTGCCTTCTTTACGCTTCGTCATCATAATGCAAGCAAATATTCCAATACTTAATGTAATATAAACAGTTAGGTACAATAATATAGACTTAATACCTTCTAAATTAGCAGATGCTAAACCTACCAATATATATCCAACATGACCTATAGAACTATAAGCAACAAGACGTTTAATATTAGTTTGACGCATTGCTCCAAGCGCACCAACAATCATTGAGGCTATAGAAACAAATACTATAATTTGCTGCCACTGACCAATAGATGAAGCAAATGGATGCAGCATTAATTGTATAAATAAGGCTATAGCCGCTACTTTTGGCGCAACCACAAAAAATGCTGTAACAGGATTTGGTGATCCTTCGTAAACATCCGGCGTCCACATGTGGAAAGGCACAGCTGATATTTTAAAGCATATACCGGTAATAAGAAAAACCAACCCTATCAAAACTCCTACAGGTAAAGATTCCTGGCCTGCGTATAACGCGCGCAGATCATCAAAATTTATAGTACCGGAGAAACCGTAAATTAATGAGCAGCCGTACAGAATAATACCAGATGACAATGCGCCTAATACGAAATATTTTAATCCTGCCTCAGATGATTTTTCATTATCACGCTCAATTGACGCCATTATATACAAAGCCAG
This sequence comes from Rickettsiaceae bacterium, assembly GCA_021323415.1. Lineage (GTDB taxonomy): Bacteria > Pseudomonadota > Alphaproteobacteria > Rickettsiales > UBA6187 > JAJONM01. Next base: position 3,076 of record JAJONM010000068.1, on the reverse strand, counting down.
ACTTTGTAACTCCAGACCTACGTAAAGAGAAATAAGGCTATTAGCAGAAATCATCACGAACATTCCAGCTACTGATAATAACATCAGAACAGAGAATTCAGGGAAGCAATTCTTCCTGTTTTCGCGGTAATATCCACCAGCCAGATACAACGAGAGAGCCGAACCGATTAACACCAGCATTTTACAAAATATTGTAAAACCACTGGAAATAACCATTCCATTAAAGCTTGTATGAACTCCGTATGACAAAGTGCTTAACAAAAACATTGTAATAAACACAACGCCTTTTGCCATACCAATTTGTTTCATACCAAAATCATTACCTTTCATCGCCCCTAAAATTAAAAGGAACATTGCAGAAACAACCAGGAATATTTCTGGTAAAACAGCGTTTATGTTGGTCATTGCAAATTCTGTCATCTTTAACCTATCGTATTATTTCGCCAGTCCTGTCTGTATTTGTGCCAGCAGATTTGTAACTGACTCTCTTATTAAATCAGTAATTACAGCAGGATAAACACCAATTAAGATAACTAAAACTACTATTGGAAGTAACATAGCTATCTCTCGCGCGCTAAGATCTTCCATTTTAGCTACATCTTTATTTTTTATTTCTCCAAATATAACACGTTTGTATAGCCACAGCATATACGCAGCTCCCAGTATAATACCAGTTGCCGATAGCGCTGCTACAATCTTGTTAACCTGGAATACGCCAGCCATAGAAAGTAACTCACCAACAAAGCCACTTGTTCCAGGCAATCCAACTGATGCCAGTGTGAACACCATGAAGAGCAAGGCGAATATAGGCATGCGCTCAACTACACCGCCATATAGCTTTATTTCCTTTGTATGCAACCTGTCATACAAAACACCAACACCTAAGAATAATGCCGCAGATACCAAACCGTGGCTAAGCATAACTACAATACTACCATCTATACCCTGACGGTTAAGTGCAAAAATACCGAGCGTCACGAATCCCATATGTGCAACAGATGAATAAGCAATCAGCTTTTTCATATCTTCCTGCACTAAGGCCACTAAAGAAGTGTAAATTATAGCAATAATGCTTAGGTCAAACATAAACGGAGCAAAAAACGCACTCGCTTTAGGTAGAAGTGGTAATGATAACCTTAAAAAGCCGTAGCCACCGAGCTTCAATAGAACACCTGCTAATATTACCGAACCTGCAGTTGGAGCTTGCACGTGCGCATCGGGCAACCATGTGTGCACTGGCCACATAGGAACTTTCACAGCAAATGAAGCAAATAATGCAATCCATAGCCATTTTTGTATATCTAAGCCAAGAGATGGAATTTTTTCCATAAGTACAGGAATTTCAGTCGTACCGGCATAGTTATAAATATATAGGAGCGCAATTAATAATAATACAGAACCAGCAAGGGTATAAAGGAAAAATTTAAATGATGCATAAACGCGCCTATCCCCACCCCAAATCCCTATAATAAAATACATAGGGATTAAAACAGCCTCAAAGAAAAGATAGAATAATACAAAATCAAGCGCACAGAAAACACCAATAACCATTGTTTCCAACAGAAGGAAGCAGATCATATATTCGCGTACATGCTTTGTAATAGAATTCCAGCCAGCCAAAATACAAATTGGCATCAGGAAGGTAGTAAGCAATACGAAGAACAATGAGATACCATCAATACCGAGGTAATAATAAATATTGTACCCCTTAACCCATTCATATTTCTCAACAAATTGAAACGCGCTGGTAGTATCGTCAAACCCTGACCATATGGACAACGAAAATATAAAAGTACCAATTGTAACCCATAAAGCAGTATTTTTAGCATTTTTATCAGCGTTTTTGTCATTACCGCGCACGAATAAGGCGAGGAATAACGCACCAATTAATGGTAAAAATATAATAATAGATAAGACAGGAAATTCAGACATTCTCTATCACACACCAAATATAATCTTAAAAACAAACCAACTAACTATAAAAAACAGTCCAAGCAGCATAACCAGCGCGTAATTATATACTAATCCAGTTTGCAGCCTGCTAACGCCACTTGCCAGTTTTTGTGAAAGCCATGCAGCACCATTTGGCCCAAGACCATCTACAAGCTTTACATCACCAGTTTTCCATAATAATTGACCAAGTGCTTTAGATGGTTTTACAAATAAGAACTCATAAAGCTCATCGAAATACCACTTGTTAAGCAGGAATTTATAAATTGGTGAAAAGGCAGAGGCGATTTTTCCAGGAATGCTCGGCATGTATAAGTATAATATATATGCAAGGGCAATACCGGCAGCTCCTACAATAGAAGGCATTAATTTATATATTGATGGTATGTGATGAGCAGCCTCTAACGGATTCTCTCCCAAAATTACAGCTATAGCACCATTCCAGAAATCGCCACTTGCCTCGACCATACCTAGTACATTTGCACCAACGATACCAGAGAATATAGCACCGGCAGATAGTACAAAAAGTGGTATAAGCATAACGACTGGAGATTCATGAACATGACTCATAACTTCTGCTGAAGCCCTAGGTTTGCCGTGGAAAGCTAAAATAATAAGGCGCCACGAGTAAAATGCTGTAAGGAATGCAGCCGCGATACCAACCCAATAAGCAAAGTGCCCAAGACCGCCTGATGCGTAGGCTGATTCTAGTATAATATCTTTTGAATAGTACCCGGCAAATGGGAAAACTCCAGCAAGTGCAAGTGAACCTATCCACATTAGCGCATAAGTTATAGGGACTTTTTTCCATACTCCGCCCATTTTGCGTAAATCCTGCTCATCAGATAAAGCATGAATTACGCTACCAGCGCCCAGGAACAATAATGCTTTAAAGAAGCCATGCGTCATAAGGTGGAATACACCAGCTGAATAAGCAGACACACCGCAGGCAAAGAACATATAGCCAAGCTGTGAGCATGTAGAATAAGCAATTACGCGCTTGATATCATTTTGCGTTATAGCAACACTGGCCGCAAATATACAAGTTACCGCACCAACTACCGTTACTACTTCGCGCGCAACAATTGAGTATTCAAACAATGGCGAGCAGCGAGCTACCATAAAC
>JAJONM010000009.1 GCA_021323415.1 Rickettsiaceae bacterium | reverse complement strand
AATATAAATAACGGATTAAGCAACGAGAATTCTAACCTTTTTCCATCCACAACTATAACTTTTTTTCCTATTGATATTGTGTGGATGCCATCTGGATATTGTGATGATTTATCAGGCATAATTTCTGACACCAACTCTTCGGAAAATACATCCTCATCCAGCCTTGTAACCTTATTTATTACAAGCGAACCACCATATGTTTTGCTGCAGTTCTGTGATGGGCGGTAAAGCTCTCCATTCATAATAAAAAAATCACCCGCAGGCCTTGCAGAAGCCACATCTATCTTCACAGGATTTTTTTTATGCGGTTGCCAGCCGGATATTGGGCTATCTGAATGAAAAATATATAAATCGCTATTAGCAGCAGAAGATTTTGTGCAGAACATCCACCATTTATTATTATAGTATAACAGGGTGTTATCTACTCCTGCGAAATTGCTGATAAGTGGTTTTTGATATACGAATTTGCTATTGTTATATTTGTATAATTTAATGTCCCCAGCCACGCTACCTTCTGGTACACAATATTTTTCGCCTTCATATTCGAACATGTGAGGATAGGAAAGATGATAATTTTCTTCAATTATTGTTTTTGTGTAGCTATCGGCCAGTTCAACAATTTTCCCTTTTGATGAGAAATAATTGAAATATTCCCCCATTATTCTCAAGCTACCATCTTCCTGTACAATAAATGGGTCAGCGACAAAGCTGTATTTGTTGTGTTTCTGTACCCATTTTACCTTACTCAGTGAATCAGACCCCATAAACGATTCAACAGAACCATAATAAACGCCAATATCCCATTTATCGTAGAAAAAAGCTTTCCTTAATACTTCACTTATCGACATTTTTATATTATTGAATATGTATTAATTTATAGGTAACCGATGCGCGCATTTTTCTTCTCCGGCAGAACATTCTTAAACCAAAGCCTTGCAATTGCCAACATTGAAAAAAATTAGGCCAATAAAATGCAAAACATTCCATATAGCCGCCAGGACATAAGCGAAGAAGACATTGCAGCGGTAGCTTCCGTTTTGCGTTCAAATTTCCTTACCCAAGGCCCTGCCATTGAACAATTTGAGACATCAGTTAAACAATTTTGCGATGCACGTAACGCTATAGCGGTATCAAACGGTACAACCGCTTTGCACCTTGTATTGCTTGCGCTAGGTATAGGCAAGGGAGATTTTGTTTGGACATCTCCAATTAGTTTCGTGGCCTCCTCAAACTGCGCGTTATATGTTGGTGCATCTATTGATTTTGTTGATTGCAACCCATCAACAGCAAATATCGACATTGATAAATTAACCGAAAAACTTGAACAATCCGAAAAAAATGGCCAATTACCCAAAGCCCTGATAGTAGTTCATTTTTCAGGCCGCACCTGTGATATGGAAGCAATATCAAAGCTTTCAAAGCAATATAAATTTGCTGTTATTGAGGATTCCGCCCATGCCCTTGGCGCTTCTTATAAAAACAATAAACATGTCGGAAGTGGTCAGTATAGTGTGGCCACAACCTTCAGCTTTCATCCGGTAAAATCCATCGCCACCGGCGAAGGAGGCATGATAATGACTGAAGATAATGCCCTGGCCGAAAAACTCCGCCTTCTTAGGACGCACGGCATCACACGCGACAAATCACTTATGCAAAATGATCCCCATGGCGCATGGTATTACGAGCAGATTGACCTTGGCTTTAACTACCGCATAACTGATATCCAATCCGCCCTTGGCACCAGCCAGATGAAACGCCTAACCCAGTTTATCAGCCGCAGAAGACAACTTGCAGAGCGTTACACTGAACTTCTATCAGGCCTGCCTTTGTTATTACCCCCTGCAGATAATAGCAGCGCGTGGCATATTTATGTAATCCAGCTAACAAAAACAGACTTACGCAAAGAAATTTTCGATAAGCTACGCGCCGCTGGGATCGGTGTAAATGTCCATTATATTCCAATCCATCTACAACCTTATTATAGCAAACTAGGCTTTAAACCTGGTGATTTCCCTAATGCCGAAAAATATTATAGCGGCGCAATATCTATTCCATTATTTTCATCTATGAAAGATCAAGAGCAGGATTATGTTGTGCAAACCATAAAAAATTCTTTGGTATCATGAACATTTACTTCAGGACAGATGGGGACGCAAATATCGGTATAGGCCATGTTATGCGCTGTCTTACACTTGCCTCTGAAATAAAAAAGCACAATGCTAATATTACTTTTATATGCAACAGTTCCTCAAAAGATTTAGCAACTGTCATAACAGCAAACGGTATTAATGTTCACTTCCTTCCAGAAGATGTTGGTCCGGTAAAGGCAGGAAGAATTTTTTCGCCCCAAGAAGCAGATACGGATGCAAATACCACTTTAAAAATCATAAAAAATGCAGATTGGCTAATTATTGACCATTATTCAATTGATAGTAAATGGGAAGAAATTTTGCGGCTCGCTGTAAAAAACATATTGGTTATCGATGACCTTGCCAACCGCAAGCATAATTGCGATTTTCTGCTAGACCAGAATTTCTATATTAATGCTAGTGCACGTTATAAAGGCCTTATCCCGGAAAAATGCAAACAACTTTTAGGCCCGGAATATGCCTTACTGCGCGAAGAATTTTCGCTAGGAAAAAGGTCAGAGTTTAATGATAAAGTACAAAAAATCCTTATATCTTTCGGTGGCAGCGACCCAGATAATTTTACAGGTAAAATCCTAGAAGTACTCACTGACCCTACATATAAAAATATCACCATAGATGTTGTTGTGGGCAAAACAAATAAACATAATGAATCAATAAAGGAACTATCCACCCAAAATAAGAATTTTAATTTTCATTGCCAGATAAATTATATGGCAAGACTAATGGAAGAATCTGATTTATTTATAGGCGCAGGCGGGTCAACCAGTTGGGAGCGCCTCGCAATGGGCTTGCCTTCTGTTGTTATCGCGATTGCAGATAACCAGATAGAAATTTGCGAATCCCTTGTAAATCAAGACCTGGTAAAATATTACAAAGGACTTTTTGAAACAGAAAACTTTAAAGCCCTGTTAAATATGGCTATTTATGATAAACAATGGCGAAAAAAAGTATTTTCCCAAGGTAAAGAGATTATAGATGGAAAAGGGGCATATAGGGTAGTAAAGGCAATGCTTAACGCAGAGAAAGCAGATAATCGTACTTTGCGTTTATTAACACCCAAAGATTCACAAATGATATTAAAATGGCGCAACTCAGATAGGGTACGCTTATGCATGACTAATAAAGAGATTATAAAACCAGAACAACATGAAGCATGGTTAAATAAAGTTTTAGTTTCCAAAAATGATATGTACTTTATTTATGAAGAAAACGGCAAGCCTATTGGTGTTGTCTGTTTTAATGATATTAATAAGGAAAAAAGAGAAGCCAGATGGGGATTTTACATAGGGGAAGAGAATACGCAGAAAGGTACAGGAACCAGGATGTGTCTAAAATCTCTCGTATACGCCTACAAAGAACTTGGTCTTAAAGTAATAAATGCAGATGTATTTAACAACAACTTAGCAAGCATAAAACTGCACTTTAAACTTGGGTTTAATGTCAGGCCTGCGGAAGAATCTGACAGTAATAACAAAACATATTTTAAAAAAATTTTAGATGAAACGGTTAGTTAAATGAAAAAAGAAATCAACATTGTCGGTAGAACAATAGGTGAAGGTCACGCACCATTTATCATCGCTGAAATGTCCGGCAACCACAACCAGTCATTAGACCGCGCACTCGAAATCGTAGAAGCCGCCGCTGCAGCAGGTGCTCACGCCCTCAAAATCCAGACCTACACTGCCGATACCATGACTATCGACATTGAAAAAGGCGAATTCTTTATCAGCGATGAAGGTTCATTATGGAAAGGCAACTCCTTATACGACCTCTACAAAGAAGCGCACACCCCATGGGAATGGCACAAACCTATATTTGAGAAAGCCAAACAACTTGGCATGATTGGCTTTAGCTCTCCTTTTGATGCTACTGCCGTTGATTTCTTAGAGAGCTTAAATGTTCCATGCTATAAAATAGCTTCATTTGAAAATACCGATATACCCCTAATCAGAAAAGTTGCATCAACAGGCAAGCCAATGATTATTTCAACTGGTATGGCAACAGCAGAAGAATTACAGGAATCAGTAGATGCAGCAAAAGCCGCTGGCTGTAAAGATCTAATCCTGCTTAAATGCACCAGCACCTACCCTGCCTCGCCTGAAAACAGTAATATAGTAACCATCCCACACATGCGCGACTTATTCGATGTGCAAATCGGCCTTTCCGACCACACGCACGGTATCGGCGTTGCAGTTGCAAGCGTAGCATTTGGCGCTTCAGTTATTGAAAAACACTTCACATTAAAACGTTCCGATGGCGGCGTTGATTCCGCATTTTCATTGGAACCACATGAACTAAAAAGTCTGGTAGAAGAAACCGAGCGTGCCTGGCAAAGTCTTGGCAAAGTAACTTATGGCACCTCAAAAGCCGAAGAAAAAAGCCGCATTTTCCGCCGCTCACTTTATGTGGTAAAAGATATAAAACAGGGAGAGTCCTTCTCACCGGAAAACGTTCGCGCCATCCGTCCGGGTCTCGGCCTTCCACCGAAACATTATGATACTTTAATGGGTAAAAAGGCAGCAAATAATTTACCAAAGGGTAAACCGCTTAGTTTGGAAGATATTGCTTAAGGTTAAATATTGATTCGGAATGCTACCCTAGGCACAAATCCAACTCAGGCACCCGTGAAGCTATTTCACGTTCATAGGCAACAATTTCATCACAAAGCATTTCTTTAGCAAAGCCAAGATGGCGATCGTAATTCATCCAGCGGAAAACAGACTTTTTATATATTGGCTGCTTAACCTGTAATTTACTGGCAGTAGTTACCAATCTTTTACTGTTATAAAACCGAAGGCAGTCCTCCTCCCATTCCAAACTACAGGCAGCAATCAGTTTTCTGCTTTTCTCTTCTTGGTTATAGACCAGTTCCTCGTAGTAATTATCATATATCTGGCCTGGAAAAACACTGTACCAGTGCTGCATGATACTTGAATATATTTTATAATATTCAGTGATTAACTCAATACCAGCAGGCAAGTCACTTTCCAAAAAATTATTTTCAAACATTGAAACAATTATATCCAGAGGGTGTCGCTTGCAGTTAATTATCATAGCATTAGGAAACAGGATTTTGATAAAGCCCACGTTAAATGAGTTTTCCGGCATTTTATCAAATATACGGGCATATCCATCACCCACAGTCTGTATATTATTCAGGCATGTCGCTGCAATATCCTGCACTTCCTGTTGGGTGAAATATTTTATCACCTCAGGAAAAAACATACGCATCTTCACGCCATTTTCAGTCACATCCTTATATTCTTTATTTATAATAGTCTGCCATATATTTTTTGTCTCCCCGAGACTGCCGACTTTAGAATGCTGCAGCAATATCTGCTCAACAAGGGTAGTGCCAGAACGTGGCATGCCAAGTATAAAACCTGGCAATGTTGATTTATTGCCGAAAGCTTGTTTTTCTACGACTATATCCTTCCCATAAGCTGCTGGAAACCGCTCTTTTGCGCTACGGAGCTTGTTTATATTAAATGTTATTACGGCATATTTTACCTTATTAGCCTCTGTATAATTAGCAAAAGCCTCATCATAATTCCCTCTGACGCGATATATGTTCCCAAGCGTATAATAAAAATCAGCCGTAGCTTTATTATCAAACCCACCTTGACGCAGCATCTCCTTAACTTCTTTTTCCATCCAGGCATTATTATCCGGGTCGGACACATAACTTTCAACTTCACCGAGCGCAGCATAGGAAATGCTACTTCGTGGATTTAGCTCAAGTGCCTTTTTACAATATTTTATTATATTTTCTTTTTCGCCTTTCCGTTGAGCAATTGTAGATAAATTATGGTACACGCCCCAATCGTCTGGGTTCATTTTCATAGCGCGCTTAAGATACTCTTCTGCCATTTCAAAATTTTTTATGTCACACAACAATGCGCCGATATTAAATATAACGTCAAAACACGGATTTATTTCTTCTGCCTTTTTTAGCCATGTAAATGCATTCTGGTAATCTTTTACCTTTATCAGAGCTTGCGCTAAATTATATGTTGCAATGTAATTGCCAGGCTTTAAACGTAATGTAATTAAAAAGCATTTTTCTGCCTGTACATACCTGCCTAATCCAAAAAACAGGTTGCCAATATCATTAATATAAGCGTAATCAGCTTCGGATATTTTTCCGCTTTCAGCCAATATTAATGCTCTTTCACAATAATAGATAATATTGTTAGTTTCTTTTTTCTTACTGGCTATGAAAGCCAGAAAATAATTTAAATCTAACCTATCACCCAGGAATAAAGAATTTTCGATACAAAGAGAGCTGGCTTTATCCAATTGGCTGGATAGTATATAGTGTCTTATCGCAGTTAAATGATTGCTATCTGATTGTAGATGGTTGCTCAATACAATAACCATAATTTTGTTATTGATGGAGCGTAGATAAGATTTATGAGACCTGCATGAATGATTTATTAAAATTTACTCATAATTGAGTAAGTTGCCAGTATTACCATTGTGGTATATAAATACAGCCTCTAGTACACAAACAGTAGGTATCATGCGGTTATTATTCGTTGAGGATGAAGAAAAAGTACGTAACTTTGTAACGCGTGGATTAAAATCCGCTGGTTTTGCAGTTGATGAGGCCGCCGATGGATCATCCGGCCTTGAGCTTAGCGAACATTACAACTATGACCTGATAATACTCGATATAATGCTGCCGCAGCTTAGCGGTACTGAAGTACTTAAACGCATACGTGCCAAGGGCAATGATGTGCCGGTGCTTGTGCTTACCGCCCTTGATTCCATCACAGAAAAAGTAAAGCATTTCGAGTCCGGCGCCGATGATTACTTAAGCAAACCTTTTGCCTTTGCTGAATTGGAAGTACGGGTAAAATCGTTGTTAAAACGCAGCAATTCAGTCACTGCCAGTTTCCTGAAAATTGGTGATCTCGAAATAAACCGCACTACGCACCAGGTTAGAAAAGCAGGTAAAAGAATAGATTTAAGCGCCAAGGAATATAGCTTACTGGAATACCTGGCCCTCAATGCCGGCAGGGTATTATCACGCACTATGATCATCGAACATGTATGGGACCAGAGCTTTGAAGGTCTAACTAATATTGTTGATGTTTACATCAGGCAGTTACGCAGTAAAATAGACGACAATTCCCAACATAAGATAATACATACACTGCGCGGCGTAGGCTATAGTATTAGTGACGGTCAGGAATGAACACCCGTTCTATATATTTTCGCCTGATAAGCTGGTATACTTGCCTGCTTACGATAATTTGCCTGAGCTTCGGGGGCTATACCTATTATGGACTGAGCAACCATCTATATAACTCCCTGAATAATACATTACTTCGTCGCTCAACACTAATAGGCAAGGCCGAACTCGCGTTTCTCAATAAAAACGGTAAAGATGCCATAATAGCTGACATAAAATCAATATTTTCCACTGAAGAAAACAACCGCTTTATGCGTATAAGTAATCCCGATGGCAGTATTTTTTACTTATCAGGGCTTCCAAAAAACCAGATTTTTAATCCTATCGTATTACCAAAGCCGGTACACCCACCATCGGCTACTGAAACCGTCACCAGTTACGTAAAAATAACACATAATAACAAACTGGTAATATTGTCATCCGTGTTTACAGATAGTAACGGTAAAAAATTCCTTATCGAAGTCGGTGAAACAACAGAAGCAATTAACGAAACGCTCAATGCGTTACTTTTAGGATTGATTATCGGTCTACCATTTGTGATTGTTTTTACATCATATGGCGGATACTTCCTAATGCGAAAATCATTACAACCGGTTGAAAATATCCGGCATGCAGCAGAGGAAATATCTTTGAATAACCTTAGAAACCGCCTTCCTACAATTAAAAGCGGCGATAATATCGAAGCTTTGTCCAAAACACTAAACAAAATGATAAGCAGGATTGAAAGTGCCTATCAGCAAGTTAGTCGCTTTTCGGCTGATGCCTCTCATGAGCTGCGTACTCCGCTTACCGTGATACGTGGCGAACTTGAGTCTATAACTTTGGACTCGGTACTGCCATATGAAATATCGGACCGCCTGGGGATTGTACTGGAAGAGGTAAGCAGGCTATCGTTAATAACAGAAGGGCTTTTATCAATAGACCGGCTTGACGCTGGTGAAGCTAAGATTGAAAACCAGATAGTAGATATTGCCGAACTTGCACGCACTACCATTGAACAGATGCGCCTGCTTGCAGACGAAAAAAATATCACCATAAATTGTAATGCCGATAACCCAACAAAGGTAGAGGGCGACTTGGCCAGACTAAAACAGATTATCGTAAACCTGCTTGATAACGCCATCAAATATACGCCTGCAGGTGGTAATATAAACATAAACGTAATTAACGAGGAAAATACTGCCAAAATTATCGTAAGCGATAACGGCATAGGAATACCAAAGGAAGATATGGACAGGATATTTGAACGCTTCTACCGCATAGATAAAGCACGCTCCCGCGACATGGGCGGAACCGGACTTGGTCTTTCTATCGCAAAATCAATATGCATCGCCCATAATGGAGATATTTCAGTAAAAAGCGAGCCCGATGCCGGCAGCTGTTTTATAGTTACATTGCCGCTGTTGCAATAGATAAATGGGGTACTGCTCTACTGGATTCAGTAAGATGCTTGGACTTATATGTGTTTTTTAAGTGGTCGGGGCGGAGAGATTGATTCGGAATCGCTATCAGCGCGATTCCTCACCCCTTCGGGGCAGCTTGCTACTCTCGCCGTCCAAAATGCGCTGCATTTTGTCGAACTAAAGTTCTCATCTCACTTATCCAATTACCTAAATAAAAAGCCACCTAAAAAGGTGGCTTTTTTATTTAAGTGGTCGGGGCGGAGAGATTCGAACTCCCGACCCTCTGGTCCCAAACCAGATGCGCTACCAGGCTGCGCTACGCCCCGACATAGGAGGTTTTATAGCATAAATTTTCTTAATATCTAGTGTTTCTTATAAAAACACTCAATTTATGTACGTTTGATTTGATTGTAGCCAGCATTTGCTGCTTTTCAGTGCCAGTAGAAGAGCTTATTTTCTGAGTTACAGCGCAGATTTTGGCCAGCTCCAGCGCACCAATGCTTGCTGAAATGTTCTTAAGTTCGTCCAGGGCATAAATCCACTTATCAGGATACCCATCAATACAGTGCCGCTCCATCACATCCAGGCAATCAGAAACGTTGAAGAAAAACAACTCCAGCAGCTCTTCCTGAAAAGTGTTTTTTCCTTCTGTAATTGTATTAAACTGTCCCATATCAAGCGGGAGAGTTGACGCGTTTGGCATATACTTTATTCCGTAATCGCTATTGTTTTACGGATTCATACAGAATTTTTAACTTTACGCCAGTATAAAATGCAATTTAGAGTCAAGAATGTCTTGTAAAGGCCTCAATTCTAGCGCGAAAGTAGTTACAAGAATGCAAGATTAAGCTTTGTAATTCTCGCCCCCTCATCCTAACCTTCTCCCCACGGGAGAAGGAACTCCCCTAGTATTTCCTTAATAACTCAAATATTTTTTACATTAAGCAAGATAAACTTCTTATTTTCCTAATTCCTACTTTCCTAGTCCTTACTTTTTATATTCTTAATTCTAATTTCGGTACGGGTGCAATTTTTATTCCAATGGTAGTCATAGTCATAACGCTAGTTGGTAATTATTTTTCTACTTTTATATTTTTCCCGCATTAAAATGGGGTGCAAAAATGCGAAAAAGTGATATAAAAGTAATTGCACCCGTACCTTAGTTCTTCAAATCCGCCGCCAAGTAAACTTGAAAAACTATATTACCTTTTTTCACGTTATAAGTGCATTATACCACACGCAAAATAGCATGCGCTAGCCCCCCTGCTAAAAATATTTTATATTGCTGATGACAAGGAGTGGCAAGGTTTTTGCTTGGCCGCCATCCATGCAGAAATCTTCGCTTTATATTAAAGGAATCGATTCCGCAGGAATCGTCATCCTGGAATTTTAGAAAATATTAGGACATTCTTAGTCCTTAGATTTTCTTAATATCCAGGATCCAGATGTTCTTATTAAAAAAGACCTGGATCCTGGATATTTCGATTTTCTTACTACTCGTACCTCGTAGAGAAAATCGGCTTCCAGGATGACGGCTCTGCGAGCCGTTAAAAAACAAAAAGGAAGGAGTCTCCCCCTTCCTTTTTGTTTTTATATCACGCTCAAAACCTTAGAAAAAACGGCGTTTCTTCTTTGGTTCTTCTTCAGTTTTTTCTACATTACCGCGATTGTCGTCATTACGAGGTTCTTCATCACGATGTTCACGGTGCTCACGGTGTTCACGTTGTGGACGGTCACCCCTATCACGGTTACGGTCGCCTCCCCTATCACCACGGTCGCGGTTATCGCGGTCACGGCGTGGGCGTTGTGGACGCTCACCATCATCTGCAAACTGGCCAGATTGGTCCTCGCCAGTTTCCTGGTTAACGCGCTTCATGCTGAGGCGGATTTTACCACGCTCAACACTTAATACTTTAACCTTAACTTCATGGCCAATATCGATAGCATCAGTGATTTTCTCAATTCTTTCGTTCTTAATCTCAGAAATATGAACCATACCATCAGTCTTACCAATGAAGTTTACCAATGCGCCGAAGTCCAGCAATTTTACTACTTTACCTTCGTAAATCTTACCGATTTCAACTTCAGTGAAAATCTCCTGAATCATATCGATAGCTTTCTGAACTGTATCGAGGCCCACAGCAGCAATCTTCACTGTGCCATCTTCTTCGATGTCAATTTTCGCACCAGATACTTCGCAGATTTCACGGATGTTTTTACCGCCCGGTCCGATCAGCTCACCAATTTTATCCTTAGGGATATTGATTGAGCGAATCTGTGGAGCGTTTTTGTTTACACCTTCACGGCTGCCAGAAAGAGCCCCTTTCATTTTATCAAGGATGTGTACACGGCCTTCTTTAGCTTGTGCCAGTGCAACTTTCATAATCTCAAGAGTGATACCGCTGATTTTGATATCCATCTGAAGTGCAGTAACGCCCTCTGCAGTACCTGCAACTTTGAAATCCATATCGCCTAAGTGATCCTCATCACCTAGAATATCAGATAGTACTGAGAACTCGCTGCCTTCTAAAATCAAGCCCATTGCGATACCTGCAACCGGAGCTTTCAAAGGAACACCTGCATCCATCATTGCAAGAGCCGAACCGCAAACAGTCGCCATTGAAGAAGAACCGTTAGATTCAGTAACTTCAGATACTACGCGAACTGTATATGGGAATTCTTCTAAAGTTGGTAACACAGCTTTCAAAGCACGCCATGCAAGTTTTCCATGACCAATTTCACGACGCCCTGGTGATTTTAAGAATGATGCTTCACCAACTGAATATGGAGGGAAGTTATAGTGCAACATGAATGATTCTTTGTACTCACCAGCTAACTCATCGATAATCTGCATATCCTGACCAGTACCAAGAGTAGTTACCGCTAAGGCCTGCGTTTCACCACGGGTAAACAATGCAGAACCGTGAGTTCTAGGAAGTATTGAAACAGCAGATTCAATCGCCCTTACATCGCTCTCGCCACGTCCATCGATACGTTTTTTAGTTTTTAGGATGTCCCAGCGTACAACGTTTTTCTCAAGGTTTTTCAGTGCGCCGCTAACTTTCTGGCCATTGAAATCTTCACCTAGTTCCGCTTGCAATGTAGCAATTACTGCGTCTTTAGCTTTAGATACGCTTTCAACACGGGCTTGCTTATCAGTGATTTTGTAAGCTGCGCGAATATCTGCTTCAGCCAATTGGGCAATACGCTCTTCCAATTTGCTGTTATCAGGCAATTCGATTTTCCAAACTGGTTTACCACAAGCAGCTTTCAATTCATTAATCAAATTGATAACTGGCTGGAATTCTTTATGTCCAAATTCAACCGCGCCAAGCATTACTTCTTCAGATAATACATTCGCTTCTGATTCAACCATTAACACTGAAGTTTTAGTTCCGGCGATAACCAAATCAAGGGCTGATTCTTTTAGCTCTTCTGGCAATGGGTTTAGAACATATTTTCCATCGATATATGCAACTCTTGCAGCACCAATTGCTTCCTCGAAAGGAATGCCTGAAATTGCCAGCGCAGCAGAAGCACCGATTACTGAAACGATATCTGGATCGTTTTCTAAATCATGCGATAAAACAGTACATATAACCTGGGTTTCGTTATAAAAACCTTCAGGGAATAATGGACGAAGCGGTCTATCAATCAAACGTGAAGTTAGAACTTCTTTCTCAGAAGGACGACCTTCGCGCTTGAAGAATCCACCAGGGATTTTACCCGCCGCGAACGCTTTTTGTTGGTAGTTTACAGTCAGTGGGAAAAAATCTACACCTTCTTTTGCTTTTTTCTGTGCAACGGCAGTAGCTAAAACTACAGTTTCACCATATGTTATCATCACAGCACCATCAGCCTGACGGGCAACATTCCCAGTCTCAAGCACGAGCTTCCTGCCAGCCCAGTCTATTTCTTTTCTTACAATATTAAACATCTATATTTCTTCCTTCTATATATGACAAAATAGTTACCCCGGACAACCCGAGGTAACTTCAATAAAACAACTCTAATTCAATGGGATATAAAATACCACTACTTTCTCAGGCCGAGTTTCTTTATGAGCGATTCATAACGTGCTTCGTCTGTAGTTTTCAAGTAGTCAAGAAGCCTTCTTCTGCGTCCTACAATAATTAAAAGACCTCTTCTAGAGTGGTGGTCTTTTTTATTAATTTTAAAATGTTCCGTTAAATTATTAATGCGCTCGCTCAAAACAGCAACCTGGATTTCAGTCGAACCAGTATCACCTTCTTTTGTTGCGAATTCTTTTATTAAAGCTTGTTTACGAGTATCAGTAATCGACATCATCATCTCCTTATTTTAAATATTAAACACACGCGCAGGTTTTATAAAACCATCGCAAACTTCGCCAAGTGCTATAAGCTTACCATCAGATTTTATCATTACAATTGAACCCGAATCCAGGTTTTGCGCTGAATAATCAACCACTCTACCCTGTTTTATAGCTTTGGTTTCCTCAAGGTTAAAAGTCAGAACCGGGATGTCGTCTAGCACTGTCTCTACTGGTAAAAGTAGCCCCAAGGAGTCGGCCTTATACACCTTATCTTCAAAGTTTTCCAGTAAAATCGCATTATTTATAGTAAACTTACCTACTTTAGTACGTATAAGCCGCGTTACATGGGCTTTTGTGCCTAGTTTTTCGGCGATATCACGCGCCAGAGAGCGTACATAAGTGCCTTTACCGCAGCGAACGCGGAAGGTGGTATAGGAGTTTGTGCCGGAAGTGGTTTGTAACCCCTTCCGCATATTCATGTCATTATTTGGTTGTTTTGACATGAATGTGTAGACGGGGTTACAAACCCCGTCTAGCGCAAGCTCTAACTCATGTATCACCACTTCCCTCGCCTTCATCTCAACCACTTGCCCGCTTCTGGCCAGGTCATAAGCCCTTTTACCATCTATTTTTATAGCTGAGTATACGGGCGGTATTTGATCAATCTTACCGACAAAATTATCTAGAATCGATGTGATTTCATCTTGCGTAGGAATCTTTTCACTAGTGGCAATTACCTCTCCTTCACTATCACAAGTAGAAGTTTCCTGGCCCCATTTGACCGTAAAAACATATTCTTTATCGCTATCCATGGCGTAATTTATGGTTTTAGTTGCCTCACCGAGTGCTATGGGCAACACACCATCGGCTAAAGGGTCCAAAGTTCCTGCATGGCCTACTTTCTGGGCATTAAAAACCCGCTTTACGATCGATACTACGCGCGTGGAATTTACACCTATCGGCTTATTGATTATAAGCCAGCCATTAATGGGCTCACGGGATTTTTTTTGCATTTTGGCTTAAGAATCAGAATTATCCGAGTCCCTTACTTTATTCATAAGGTTTTCGATATTATGCGCAACTTCAAAACTATTATCCATTTTAAATATAATTCTAGGCGCAAAACGTAATTTCACTCTGCCTGCTACCATATGGTTAATTTGCGGGGAGATTCTGTTTAGCGTAGCTAAAAAGCCATCTGGTGCTTTACCAGCTAGCGGAAATACGAAAGCGGTAGCATTACGCAAATCAGGGCTGACACGCACTTCAGGAACAGTAATTGAAATGCCTGCCAGTTCAGGTTCATATAATGTACCTTGCAGGAAAATATCCGATAATGCATGACGCAGCTCTTCACCAACACGTAGCTGGCGCTGGCCTGGCGCTTTTCTTATCTCTCCTTTTGGCATCCCTATAACGTCCTTTTCTCAGAAATAAGTTCAAACGCCTCTATAATATCTCCAGCCTTGATATCTTCGTAATTTTCAAATGCCATACCGCATTCAAAATTGCTGGTGACTTCTTTTGCGTCATCCTTAAAGCGTTTCAATGTTTTCAGCTTGCCTTCATGGATCACCACGTTATTACGCAGTAAGCGCACTCCCGCACCACGTCTAATTACACCGTCAGTTACAAAGCATCCTGCAACCTTACCAGACTTAGTAATGTTAAACACATCACGTATTTCTGCAGAACCTAAATACTGCTCACGGATATGCGGCGACAACATTCCACCCAGTATAGCTTTTATATCATCAATAATATCATAAATTATCGAGTAATAACGGATATCTGCGCCTTCTTTTGCCGCACTCTCTCTCGCACTTGCATCAGTACGTACGTTAAATCCTAATATAATGGCATTAGATGCAGATGCGAGCGCAATATCAGATGTTGTAATACCACCGACCGCTCCATGCAAGACCTTCACACCAACCTCACTGGTAGCAAGTTTATCCAAACTACCAATAATAGCTTCAATCGAACCTTGTACGTCACCTTTAATCAAGATTGGCAGCTCTTTTCTACCACCGTCTTTTGCTTTCAGGAACATATCTTCTAATGATCCGCCTTGTTTACGCTGCAATGTAGCACGTAAATCACGGCTGCGTTTTTGCCTGTATTCTTTAATCTCACGCGCTTGTTTTTCACTCTCTACTACGTGGAATTGAACACCAGCCTCTGGCGCCTCATCCAGACCTAGAATCTCAACTGGCATTGAAGGTCCGGCTTCTTTTACAACCTTACCGGCTGCGTTTTGCATCGCACGCACTTTACCAAATGCTTCACCTACAATAACAATGTCACCGATTTTGAGTGTACCTTTCTGCACTAAGAATGTTGAAAGCACACCACGGCTTTTATCAACGCTGGCTTCTACTACAATACCTTCAGCCTTTCTGTTCGGGTTAGCTTTCAAATCAAGCACTTCAGCCTGGAGCAGAATTGCCTCAAGCAACTTATCAAGGTTAGTACCAGCTTTTGCTGAAACTTCCACTGCAAGAACGTCACCACCCATATCTTCAGTAACAAGGCCATGTGACAATAAACCTGTACGGACGTTTTGTGGATTGGCACCAGGTTTATCAACCTTATTTATAGCCACGATAATCGGAACGCCTGCAGCCTTGGCATGGTTTAAAGCCTCAACAGTTTGCGCCATTATGCCATCATCTGCCGCTACAACTAGCACTACAACGTCAGTTGCATTTGCACCCCTTTTCCTCATAGCAGTGAATGCTTCATGGCCTGGAGTATCAAGGAATGTAATTTTCTGATCGCCATGTACATTTACCTGATATGCACCAATATGCTGGGTAATACCACCAGCCTCACCCTCAGCAACTTTCGCTTTACGGATAGCGTCAAGAAGCGACGTTTTACCATGGTCAACGTGTCCCATGAAAGTAACCACAGGCGCGCGCGGCACAAGGTTAGTATCGGTGTCAATACCGGTATCGCTTAACACATCCTCTACGTCAGCATCAGTAACCCTTCTCATATTATGGCCGAATTCTTCTACTACTAACTGGGCAGTATCAGCATCAATACTTTGGTTGGCTGTAACCATCATACCCATTTTCATAAGTGCCTTAGTTACATCGTATACACGCTCAGCCATCCTGTTTGCTAATTCCTGCACTGTGATAATCTCAGGAATAGTAACGTCACGTATTACCTTCTCTTTTTCTTGTGACATGCCTTCAGCTGCACGTCTTGCCTTTTCACGCGCACGGCGAACTGATGCAAGGCTACGTACACGTTCTTCACCATTATCGCTCATTGCCTGGGCAATAGTAAGCTTATTTGACCTTCTCTTCTCGTCAACACGCGCCTTTACCGGACGGTCTGCTTCCTTTTCTTTTACATCAGAATCAGCTTTACTCTTTGCAGGAAGGGTTGAAAGCTTTTCATTGCTTTTTATAGGTTTTACCAGTGGGGATGACGCATCCTCTTCTTGTGGTACTATAAAATCTTCAATTTCAGGTTTGCTGATAATATTCCGGGCAGCTTCTTCTTCCGCCTGTTTGCGTCGCTCCTCTTCTTCAAGCGCCTTTTCTTCAGCCCTTTTTGCACGCTCAGCTTCTTGTACAACACGTTCCTTCTCGCTTTCAGATGCACGCTGCAAAACTTTCAAGCGGTTAGTACGCTCGCCCTCTGTCAAACCACCTTTAAAACCAGCCTCAGGAGCATTACCAGCCGCCGCAGGAGCTTCAGTTCCTGCTTGAGTCTCAGCATCCCCTATTATCCGTTTCTTTCTACCACGAACTTCCACCTGGACATTTTTCACACGGCCATGCGAAAGGCTCTGCGGCACATGCCCACCTTTAATATCTCCAAGTTTAAGCCGCGCTGACCCTAAAGTCAGCGTTGCTTTTTTAGTCGTTTGTTCGGTACTATCGCTCATATCTGTTCTATAATTCTTTGTTAATTAGTTAATCTTAGTGCTAAGTGTTAGTGCTAAGTGCTAGTAAAAGAATACTTTGTTTTTCTTAACACTTAACACTAACACTCAACACTATTTACTACCTTATGCTTTTTTAGAAGCCGCTTCATCTGTAAACCAGCCAGAGCGCGCATTCATGATCATCGCATCAATATCTGAATCTTTCAAACCTGATTTTGGTATAATTTCAACAAACTCATCACGCGAAAGGTCAGCAAAGTCATCCAATGTCTTAATACCATTTTCTGCAAGCTGGACTAATACATCGTCATTTAAGCCTTCAACTTCACGCAATTCTTTTGATACTTTTAATTTATTGAGAATTGCCTGGTTATCATTCTTCTTCTGCTCCAGGTATTCACGCGCACGACCCTGTAATTCAGCCGCTATTTCAGTATCGAATCCTTCAATAGAGGCAAGCTCATCGATTGCAACGAATGCTATTTCTTCAATAGACATAAAGCCTTCTGTTACTAGCAAGTGAGCAATGATTTCCTCGATATTAAGAGCTTCAACAAATATATTTGAAAGCCTGTTGAACTCTTCAGTTCTTCTGGTCGCTTCGTCATCTTCAGTCATAATATCGATGCTCCAGCCAACCAATTCAGAAGCCAGACGCACGTTCTGACCACGTCTGCCTATAGCAAGGCTTAGCTGGTCATCAGGCACTACTGCTTCAATACGGTTGCGGTCTTCATCAATTACCACTTTACTAACTTCAGCCGGAGCCAAAGCATTTACCAGGAATGTAGCAGGTTCTGACGACCACTGAATAATATCAATTTTTTCACCCTGTAATTCAGTAATAACCGCCTGAACCCTTGCACCACGTACACCCACGCAAGAACCAACAGGATCGATTGACGAATCATGTGAGTATACAGCAATTTTAGCACGTGAACCAGGCTCCCTGGCAACACCTTTTATCTCTATAATGCCATCATATACCTCAGGAACTTCCTGCGCAAACAATTTTGCCATAAACGCAGGAGCTGTTCTTGATAAGAAAATCTGAGGCCCCTTCGTCTCACGCAAAACATTTTCAACATAAGCGCGAACACGGTCACCAGCACGGAAATTCTCCCCTCTGATTACAGAGTTACGAGTAATAATTGCCTCTGCACTACCAAGCTCAACAATAACATTACCAGACTCAATACGTTTTACCGTACCATTGATAATTTCACCAATACGTCCTTTGAAATCCTCAAACTGACGTGCTCTTTCAGCATCACGCACTTTCTGCATAATAATTTGTTTTGCAGTTTGCGCCGCAACACGGCCCAAATCAATTGGTGGTAATGGGTCACGGATTAAATCACCAACCTTTGCATCATCCTTTTTATGCAAAGCATCTCTCAGGAAGATTTTACCTTCCATAGCGTTATCATTATCAACTTCCTCTTCATTTTCCGGCTGTGGCGGAGTGTAATCATCACTTACAACTTCAGATTCCCTGAATAATCTTATTTCGCCTGTTTTACGATCAATTTCAGATTTAATTGTGCGGTCATGTCCATATTTTTTCCTGGCAGCGATTGCAACAGAGCTCTCCATCGCGTCTAGCACAAGATTCCTATCAATATTTTTTTCACGGGCAACAGCATCTGCCACCTGTAAAATTTCTGTGCTTCCCATATTCGCGTACATAGACATAATAAATACCCCTTTGACTTTAAATATTATTATTTTTGACTCATTGCCAGCAATTGGTCGTTCAGCACCAAACTGGCAGATTTAATATTCTCAAACTTAACTTTTATGCGTTCTGACACTGGCTGCTCTATAGATACTACATTTAGATCCATTAAAACTACATCCCCTTCTGTACCTGCCAAAACACCTTTTAGCTTTCTTTTCTCATTAATTTTTTCGCTCAGCTCCATTTTAGCCTCAAGACCTTTAAACTTTTCAAAGTCCTTTAGGCGTGTAAGAGGCCTATCAATACCTGGAGAACTCACTTCAAGCGTATATTTTTCCAATATAGGTTCTTCAACGTCTAATACTGCCGAAATTTGGTTACTAGCTTTTTGGCAATCATCCACATTAATGTTAGCGCCATCTGCGCGGTCTATCATAATCTGCAGCACTTTGCGTACTTCACCAATCATACGCACACGTACAACTTCATATCCCAACTGCTCTAGCGATGGACTGATAACCTCGTTTATTCTACCTTCCAGCGTTAGTTCCGCCTTCATTTTGGTCCCCTTTTAGGTAAAAGAAAAGGCGGGGAAAACCCGCCTGATTTCTTAAGTATCAAATTATGTAAGGCTTATAGCATGCTTTTTTACAAGGCGCAAGGGGAAATGTAATCCTACGCCAACTTCGGCAATACGCTTCCATAATTCCATATTTATAAAAATATAGTTGACAAAGTATGTAAAATAGATTATAAACCCTATAAAATTAGGGAATTAAGAGATTTAGGTTATGAAAAAAGCAGTAAAAATAACGATGGTAATAGCGGCATTAGGCTTAAATTCCTGCGTTACTTTGCTAGATGATGAAGGGCATGAAGGGGCATTTTCACCACGTCCAATGTTTTTGAAGAACATCCCGCAGGATGAGAGCAATTATAGCATGGGTTTCCGCGATGGTTGCTACAACTATATAGGACAAAACGGTTTCGGTCTTAACCGTGAATATGACAGACCAGTACGGCCAGAACTAATTACAGACAGCCTATACCAGCAAGGCTACAAACAAGGAGACCGTTACTGCGGAGTTTATGTTAACAAAGGAATAATTTTGTAAGGAAAATAAGATGAGAAATATTATAGCATTAATTATAACATGTTTTGGATTAATTGGTTGCGCTAGTGGTAATAGCGCGTTCGATCTTTTTGCAACGCCAATAACCCTTAATACGGCTCCCCCAGAAGGGCCAGAAGAGTACCAGAAAGGCTGGCATGACGGCTGCGAATCAGGAATTACAGCAACCAATACATCTCCACTTATGATGCTTGGAACGTATAAATACACACTAGATGAGGAATTAAGATACAACAACTTATACAACGCTGCGTGGAAATATGGGTATAACCACTGTGGTTACTCAATGAAATCACTGGCGCAGTATAGTTTGTAAGGGAATTTTGATTCAAACATAAAAATGAGGATTTTTTGTTTAGGATATTAGTTGCAGTTATATGTTTAACCTTAACAGCATGTCAAAACATACCAATCTGGAAATATGACATGTTTGACAGACCTCCTGGCAACCGTCCTTACCCTCCAATGTATATTAAAGGCTGGCAGGATGGTTGCGAATCAGGAGCCCAGGCCTCAGCTAACCACTTATACAGGCTTAAGTATAAGTTCCGCCAGGATTGGACTTTGCTAGGCGACCCTGAATACGTAAATGGATGGGATAATGCTTATGACCACTGCAGGAAATACGTTTTACAACATAATTTGCAGTACAACACAAAGAGTGATGAGGAGGAACAAAATGAAGAATAATTATTATAACTTCATCACACCCCAGGAGCGCTTACAGATAATGCGCGACAGGGTACAAAACAAAAAGAAAATGTCCCACGTAAAATGGCGACGTTTGTTTATAAGGATAGTAAAATAATGAAATATGCCACGCTTTTATTATTACTGACCGCATGTAGCTACATAAACAGCCCCGCTCCAGTTAATGTATATAAAGGTATGACAGATGGCGCACCAGAGGGAACTCCAGCTTTCCGCGAAGGTTGGAAAGCTGGCTGCGAAAGCGGAATAGCCGCAATTGGTTCATTACACTACAAAGCAACACATAGTTTTACATACGATGAAACCCGTTTAGATGATGATGAGTATCACAATGCATGGAGGATGGGATTTAGGCATTGCAGGTGGTACACAGGGGAATGGCAGAGATAGAAAATGGGAAACAAGAATCTGGGAAAAGAAATAGGTACATTACTTATTTCACTGTTGCTACTTACAGCCTGCCAGAACTCAAGGCTGGATATAACAGGTATGCCACATCCACCAAAAGAAGGCCCACCTGAATATATAGCAGGTTGGAAAGCTGGTTGCGAAACCGGAATGACCTCTTATAGTAGTGACTACTTACGTACACGCTATTCTACCAATGTTGATGGCCATATGATGGAGGACCCATATTATAATAAAGGCTGGGAACTTGGTCAAAGCTACTGTTCATATTACGTATCATCGTATCTTTCTAACAAAGAATTTGCCAGTAATGACTTACGTAGTAATGATACCTGGTTTAATCTCAAATCCGACGGTTTCTTTAGCTATAAAGGGATTGATAAGTTTAGCTGGTAACATTGGTTAAAAATCAAATTTAAAATACGGTGTATTCCCTGACATCCTATCACCAGACTTGTTAAAGCCATACCCTGCCATACAATGATTATAATTATTATTGTAAAGCATGCCATAGCGGCAAATTTCTTTCGTATCAGCATCCGCCGTAACAGAACAATAACGATATGACTTTAAGTAACCATCATAAAAATCTTTGCCTATACCGCTTGAAGAATCGCTATATCCATAGCGCTCCATACATTGGTTATAATACTTCTCAAATACTACAGCATAATTGCATTGCTGCCGACTAAGTTGTTCTGCTATAGGTGAGCACTTTGCATAGGCTTTAGCATAGTCAATAGCATCATCGGCCCCGCCCAAAAATGGAAAAAGGATTATTATTATAATTGTAAGGAATCTAAACATGATCCTTACAATGTAGTATAAATAATATTATGATACAATGTGATTATTTGCTCACATGCCTATCGGAAAACCCTTTAAACATACCTTCCAGATCACGGGTTCTTACAGGCTTACGTAAATATTCTTCTGCACCAGCTTCTATACCAGTGCTTATATCTTGATTAGAAAACCTGGCTGAACACATTACAACCTTAGGATGTTTCTCAGTTTCAATATCTTTGAGATCTTTCATAAAATCAATACCATTTTTCTCTGGCATCATCCAATCAACAATTATTACATCTGGCATTGATTTTTTACATATTTCAAGGGCATATAAACCATTATGCGCCTCTAAAACTTCAAAATTGCAATTTTTTGCAACTTCAGATAAGTAAAAGCGGCTGGCACTATCATCGTCAATAACAAGGCAAGTATACATAATACGCTCCCTCAACCTATAAGTGTACATACAAAAAATTAAATTATTATTAATAATGGATTAATTAAGTAGTATAAATGTATTAACTACATCAAGAAGGGAATAAAAATTCAAGGTGATTTACAAAAACCTTTAGGTTTAATTGCTTGTGCTATATTTCTTCTTATAGTAGCATTTATATAAACAACCAGGTTAAACTTAAGTTATGAATAATTCTTACTTTAAGTCATTATCTAAACTGCAAATTACAAGCTTGTGCATATCAGGGGCAGGCATCGTTTCTCTACTAATCCTAGCAATTGATAACTTTTTTTACAGCTCAGCACCGGATATATATATCCCATTATATATAACCGCTACTGTTGCATTGGTTTATATTACATTTCAACATGTCAGGGTAACTTTTCAAATAAGAACAATAGAAAAGCACGAGAAACAAAAAGCTGAGGAAAAAATTGCAAAATACACCGATAGGCTAGAGTGGGCCCATTTTGAAATGCAAAAAGCCCGGATGGAAGAAGAGCGTGCCAACCATACAAAAAGCCAATTTTTGGCTAATATGAGCCATGAAATCCGCACACCTTTAAATGGCGTTATCGGTATGACAGAATTACTCCTAAATACCAAACTAAATGAAAAACAGAAACATTACGCCAGCCAGATATATAGCTCAGGTAGCCACCTGCTCTCTATTATCAATGACATACTTGATTTCTCCAAAATAGAAGCCGGCGAAATGAAATCGGAATCCATCCAGTTTGACCTCAAGGAATTAGCAGATAGCCTTAAAAAAATGTTTTTAGCTATGACCACAGATAAAAACATTAAGTTTAAAGTGAAATACGACACCAAAATCCCTAAAAGCATTATCGGCGATCCGGTAAAAATACGCCAGATACTTACCAACCTAATAGGAAACGCCGTAAAATTTACAGAAAGTGGCAGTGTAGAATTAACTCTTGAAAATAAACACTTAACTGAAAAAGAAGTAAGGATTGTTTTTTCCGTAAAAGACACAGGAATCGGTATACACGAAGAGAAAAAAGGTAGTCTTTTCCAAAAATTTGTTCAGGCTGACTTATCTACTACCAGAAAGTTTGGCGGCACAGGCCTTGGACTTGCTATAAGTAAGCAATTAGTAGAATTAATGGACGGGCAAATCGGCTTTGAAAGTGAATTTGGAATTGGTTCTGTATTCTGGTTTGAAATTACATTTCCAATTAGTAAAAAACCACAGAAGAAGGCCAAAAGAAAGGCGGTTCAATCATGAAAAAAATCACAGCAAAATTCCCTCAAGCAAAAATATTAGTGGCAGACGATTATCCTATTAATCTGGAGCTAACCACAGAAATGTTACGCATGATGAAATGCAAAGTTGACACCGCCGAAACAGGCAATGAAGCTATCGGATTATATAAGAGAAATGAATACGATATCATATTCATGGATGTTCAAATGCCCGATCTGGATGGCTATGAAGCTACAAGGCAAATCCGCCAGAATGAAACAGGGGAAAAACGCACAATTATTATAGCAATAACTGCTAATGCCTTATCAGGGGATAAAGAAAAATGCCTCGAAGCTGGAATGGATGATTATATAAGCAAGCCCATTAAAGGTGAGTATCTAGAGACAATGCTAAGTAAATATATAAAAACAGGAAAGTAAAAGTGCTGGAAAAATCAACACCTAGGCGATTAACTATACTTATCATAGAAGATAACCAGATGTTTCGCAGTTTAGCAAAAGAAATGCTTTCAGGTAATAATATTATACAGGCTGAAGATGGTCATCAAGGCATGAATTTATATTATACCTATAAACCAGATATTACTTTTTTAGACATAGGCCTGCCCGACCAAAGTGGACATGGGGTACTGGAAAAAATTATGCAGGCTAATCCCCAAGCTTTTGTTGTAATGCTAACTGCCAGCAACCTACAAAAAGATGTAGAAGAAGCCCTGAAAAAAGGCGCTAAAGGTTATATAATAAAACCTTTTTCGCGCAAAAAAATAAAAGATATTCTGGATCAATTTTTTGCAACCATTTTATAGTACATACTATCATGACACAAGAATGCGAAACAAAATTAAAAAACCTATCTGCTGACCTTGAATTAATGGCACATATCACATCACACGACTTGCGCGACCCACTGCGCCAGGCCATTATAAACTGTTCTGAATTAGAAAAAGTGATCAATGACACATCTTCAGCAAAATTGCTCGAAGATACAAAAGAATCAATTAACGACGTACTTGCGCGCATTGCACTATTACGCGAATACTCATATATGGCTAACTTTAATCAAGAATTAAAACCGGTTAATTGTAATGCTATTATACAAAAATCACTGGAAGCATTAAGCGCAAAAACTGCCGAAGCCAAAATAACTTGTAGCACTTTGCCTACTGTAAATGCTTATGAACCACATTTAATGAAATTATTTACCCACCTGATTGATAATGCATTAAAATTTAAAAGCGAAGAGCCTGTAAAGATTTCTATAAGCTGCGAAGAAAGCGATGATTGCTGGCAATTTTGCATTGCAGATAATGGCATAGGCATAGACCATGTTTACCGACACTTAGTCTTCGCACTATTCCAGCGCCTTGACCCGGAAATTAAAGATGGCAGCTTCGGCGCCGGCCTTGCTTTTGCCAAAAAAATTGTTGAAAATAATCACGGTGAAATATGGTTTGAACTAAACCAGCCAAATGGGACAAAGTTCTATTTTACATTGCCAAAATAAACCCATCGTCTATAGTATTCTCATCAACTTCCGGAATGTCTATATGCACGACAGCCAAAGCACAGAAAACCTTTTTAGTGAGATACGCACCATCTTAGATAACGCAACATCTGCGCTGCAAAACGGCGGAACTCTTGATATATCACAGCTAGATAATAAAGTTCATCAATTTTGCAAAAGTATCAATAATTTGCCCGCAGAAAAAGCCTTGGAATACCGTAAACAACTTCCTGAAATTATCACTTATTTAAACTCCGTCGTAAATGAAATGACAGCCCGGAAAAATGCTATAAGTGATGAAGTAGATTCGTTAGATACAAGACAACGCGCACAAAACGCCTATAATAAAACCGCCCTTTATAAATTAGAGGATTAATATGGATTATAGCGAATATTTCCGCGCCATTTTAGCACTTGCTTTTGTCCTTGGGTTAGTTGGCCTTGCCTCATTTTTAGCTAAGAAGTTCCTTCTTGAACGCCAGCTAAATATCGGTAATAAAGTAAAGCGCCTCTCCGTAGAAGAAGTGCGTCCCATTGATACAAAACGCCGCCTGGTACTAATAAAACGTGATGACGTTGAACATCTTGTTTTAATTGGGCAGAACTCAGAATTGCTTATTGAAGCCAATATATCATCCAGTAAAAATGAAACGCCTAAAAAGAACAAAAAATGAAATATATAGCTCTTTTCATAATTGCTTTGCTTTTTGTTGACCCAGCATCAGCGCAAACATTATCACTTAATATGGGCGAAGGCGGCGGCTCTGCCACATCACGTATTGTCCAAATCATTGCACTTATAACAGTGCTTAGCCTGGCCCCGTCAATTTTAGTGATGGTGACATCCTTTACCCGCATCATAATAGTTTTTTCGTTCTTACGTACTGCAATGGGTTTACAACAAACCCCGCCAAACTCAGTGTTGATCAGCCTGGCATTATTTCTAACCCTGTTTATTATGCAGCCGGCTTTTACCCAATCATATAATAACGGCATCAAGCCTCTTATTGACCAAAAAATAACTGAAGAACAGGCTATGCAGCCAATAGTAGCGCCATTTCATACATTCATGATGACTAATGTACGCCAGAAAGATCTGGCATTGTTTTATGAGCTTTCCGATGCAAAACCAACCGATAAAATCGAAGAAACTCCCCTCACCCTTCTTATACCAGCTTTTATGATAAGCGAACTTCGCCGCGCATTTGAAATAGGGTTCTTACTATTTATACCATTCCTGATCATTGACCTTATGGTGTCTTCAACACTGATGTCGATGGGCATGATGATGCTTCCCCCTGTGGTAGTCTCCTTACCATTCAAACTGATATTCTTCGTACTTATCGATGGCTGGCATTTGGTTGTCGGAAGCTTAGTAAAAAGCTTCGGTGGGTAAGTTAAACAGCAGTAGCAATATTACCTTAATTCTTATCCAAAACTGAGGTTATCTATAATTATCCTGAGGCCTCGCGGCTGGCGTCATCCTGAATTTATTTCAGGATCCAACTTTCAATGCAACAAACCCTTGCTCTTTTATTTCTAGGCTAACAACAGAATGAAACTACAAAATATTCTGAACCCTGGATGCTGAAATAAATTCAGGATGACGCCAGCCTTAAGTCCTCAGGATAAATTATAAGTATAGCCCCTAAAGAACGAGCCCTTAATTCGCACTAGCCCCGGTTGCCACAACCTTCTCTGAGCCTGCTTCCATATACTTGCTTAAAAAGTCTTTCATATCATTAAGCTCTAAAGTTGCTTCAAGGTTTTTGGAATCTACCGGGCCTTTATCAGTCGAAACAAACATGAATACCTTTTTACGCTCTTCATCAGTAACAAAGTCAACGAAATCCTCATATAATATCTGCAGCCTTTTCTTTTTATCAGTTAAGGCATATGCCACGGCTAAACGTAATAATTGGTCTGTTTCCTCAATAGTAAGGGCTTTTTCTTCCCTTCTGATATCCCTAAATGGGGTTTCAAGCTCATCCACAACCTTTTTCCACACTTTATTGCGCCAATATACATCCGCCCGGAGGAACGAAGCTTTATGACTATCATCACCTTTTAATACGGCTAACACTTTATTGCTTTGGCCCAGTTCAACCAGAGCTGTAGATTCAAGATATTTACGTTCCTGCAAAGTTTCCGGCAGTATGTTTTCCCTATATGTTGCATTCAGCACATCATAGGCATCTTGCGGCTGGTGGTTCATCAAATGCACTTTTACCAGCTTTAACACTGCTGCGTCTTTTTCATCGCCAATTAAACGGAAACGCACCTGGTGAGTTAAGAGTGCAGCGGCCCTATCTAACAAATCAACCTCTATAAGACGATCTGCCAAACGGCTAATCATCTCATCACCGAGTTTACCAATAGGCGTTAACTCGCGGAATTCATAATATAAAGTAAGCGCATCAAGCTTTGGTATCTCATCAGCCCCACCCTGGCTAAATACCTGAACGAATTTATCACTCATTTTTTTTGCAATTAAAAGCGCTTCATCTGACCCTGGAAATGCCGAAATAGCACTACGCCAAACCTTAAAACCGTCCATATACTGCTTCTGCTGCATATAGTACTCGCCTAAAGTATTTAGCACCTGGAACTCAAGTATACCACCACGCCAAAGTATACGCACCTTGTTCAAACGGTCTATTGCTGCTTTTTCGTCAATTTCCTTTTTCTTTATCTGGAATGTAGTTAGTGCAAACTCAGCTCTGGTCCTGTTATAGCGGTCAAAAACATCTTCTGTAATGGGTTGCCATGTGGCAACAGCTTTGGCATCTTCTTCATCTTTTGCGTAAAATAAACCACGCAGGAATTCTATACTGTTTTTCGCTTGCGAACGTTCCTCTTCCTTAAATGAACTTAGTATCTCTTCTGATACCACCAGGTCGTTTTTCTTTAACCTGTTCTCAAGTGCTAAAAGAGCAAAATCATTAAATATTGTATTAGGATAATATTTAAGGAATACGTCTATACTTTCAGTAAATGGCAAGTCTGCTTTATCTACCCTTTTTTGATCTGCAGTACTCCACCATAATTTATCATCTTCGGTAGAAAACGCGTCTCCTCCCAGTCCGCCCTGTTTATACAAATCACTTTCTTCAAACCTTTTTATCGCTTCCTGATAGTGGTTAGTAACAAAACGTGCGGTTGATTCCAGTTTCTGTATCTCATCTGCATTTACAAACTCAGGGTCCATCTTTCTGATAATTTTTAATAACCTTGATGAGGTATCAAGCATAAGCTTAGTATTTTCAGCCTCATCACCTGTTTCTGCCTCATCCTTTTTGTCCTCTATTTCCGGAGCCATAAACTTGTCGATTTTAATCTGGTTACCCAGCTGCAATGCCGACGCAATTCTCCAGAATTTAATTTCCTGCTTACCACTATCATCAAGTGAGCTGTAATTTACCGTATCATAGATATCCATCGCTTCCTGGTATCTGCCAGATAGGTATAGGACGGTTGCTTCAATGATTTTCACATCATTTGTATTGCCGAAAACTTCATCTGATTCTTTTAATACCCCAATAACACCAATGGCCTCAGGATATAATCCATGGGCCAGGTAAAAACGCGCAAGGTTAAGGCGAGGTTCGCTTTTTTCACTCCAGTTGACTTCAGTTATTTTCCATTCAAGGTCCTGAAGGTCTTTTTCATATGACCTATCACCTCCAAGTTTCCAGGTATTAAACTTGATGACTGTTAAGTCACCTCCACTTTGCTTTAATTTTTCACTCCTGAGTTTTGCTGCCTTCTCTTTTTCCTGAAGTTCACGTAACGCTGATTGGGCGCTACCAGCAAGTTTATTAGTCGGTCCTGCTATCTCAACGCCTTTTGATATAACATCAACATTAACATTATCAGAAGTAAGATTTATAGCACCACCTTGTATAGTTTTAAGCAGGCTAAAATCTGTATAAGAACGTTTTTGGGTAAATCCAGTGGCTGATAAATACGGCAACACTATCATTTCATCACCAACCACAGGATCAATAAACCGCAAAGGATTTAGCTTATCCACACTACCAACTGTAATTTTTGACCCCTGCAGCTCAGTAGCCGAAACTTTGAGTGAAGGCTCCTGGTCAGGTAGAAACTTCGCTTCAGTTTGCCCTAAAACCCAGTCATTTTCTTCCTTATAGGCAATAAAATTAGCTTTATCCGCCAGTTTAAAATGCAATATTGTATATGATTTGTTCTCTATTTGCTGCGCATCGTTAAACAGGCTTTTGTTATCGTTTACAATCTTTGCTACATCAACTGCTTTGAATTTATCAAATATAACCCATAAATATTCACCTCTTGAAAATACAGAGGCAGATACAGGGCCATCCCAGGAAAACGATATTTTCGTTTTTAAATTTAGCCTTTTAGTATCAAGTGGTACTTTTGGTTCTGCTGGTTGCTGCGCGGTTGATTGTTCCTGAGCCGCCGGTTCTTTACCCTCTATCAGCTCATTTACCTTCTCATCCAGTTTTGGAGGCAGCGTTTCTGTTTGCTCCGGCTTTTTTTCTTCTACCTGAACATCCCCAACAACAGCCTTAGGATCTACTTCGGTTGCATTTTCAACACCAGATATAGCAGTCTGTTCAAACTTCTGTTTTAATATAACTGGTTCTATCTCTTGATTTTGAGCAACTTGGGCTGGCCTTGCAACTGGCACAGGCATAAGTTTAACTTCAGGCTCCCTTTGAGCTAGTTCAATTTTCTTTGGCTTTTCTGCAGGTAAAGTCTTATTCGCAGCTGATTTAACCTCTGGCGCTTTTTTAATTATATCTACACCCACAAATTTTTCGCCTATAAATTTGCGATAACCATAGTTAGAGCCGTTTAAGGTAAAACTAGCCGTTTTCCCGTCATTACTGATTTGCATACCAGATAAATTATCAGCCAGAACCTCCCTTACATTACCGAAATTAACTTCAAAAGCTTTATCAAAGCTAACTTGAAGGACATTATTCTTAAGTACAGGCTTAAAATTAACAGGCTGCTGGCAATAGAAAAACAGCCTTATATAGTCTGGCTTGCTAACAGCTTTTACCAATAAAGGATTACCCTCTGCCCATCCCTTACCTGGAATAAAGGCAAACGCAAAAAGCAGAACCAGCCAACATGCAATAAACTTTTTCACTTAAAGCACCAAAAACAGTGAGTTTACTTCAAAGCTAGCTACTTGCTATATATAGTGTGTATATCTCCCGCGACAATACAACATATTGGATAATATACTGCTATTGGTGAAGTGACAATAGTTATTTTATGGTCTGGTTATAATGAATATTTCTTAAGAAAAGTATAATAATTTTACAAATTCTTCTCTCCAAACTCACAATAATTCACCACAGGGCATATAGAACACAAAGGCTTCCTGGCTTTGCATATATACCTGCCATGTAAAATCAGCCAGTGATGGGCATGTTGCTGCCATTTTTTCGGTATTACTTTTAGCAGCGGCCCACCAGTTGAATCAGGAGATTTTGTTTTTACCAGACCCAAACGGTTACTTACTCGAAAAACATGGGTATCCACCGCTATAGTCGGATCACCAAAAGCGCAGTTAAGCACAACATTAGCCGTCTTTACCCCTACTCCAGGCAGCGAGTGTAACGCATCAAAATCGTGTGGAACTTCGCTATTATACTTTTCGATTAATGCCTGGCTTAGCGCAATGACATTCTTAGCTTTACCATTAAACAGGCCTATAGTTTTAATATAGCCCTTTAGCCCCTCCTCCCCTAACGCGACCATTTTTTCAGGAGTATCCGCTACTTTAAACAAAGCAGCAGTTGCTTTATTCACCCCCACATCGGTAGCCTGCGCAGAAAGCACAACAGCAACCAATAGCGTATAGTTATTGGTGTAGTTTAATTCGGTTTTTGGCTCTGGATTATTATCGGAAAAGGTTTTAAATATTTTATCTATTGTTACCTTATCCATAGGTCTTACGTAGCGTTCTCTTCAGTTTTTGGAGCATCTGCAGCTGGCACTTCTGGCGCAGCTTTTGCAGAAGTTGAGGTTTCAGCCGCAGTTGCAGACTCCACTTCAGGCTCAACATATTCTAATTTATCCAATTCAACAATATCATTCATACGGCAATATGGATTTACTATTTTTAATACCGGCTGCTCGCTCTTTTCCATGGCCAGCATAGCAGTCATTGCCTCAATTGGCTTAAACTCAACTTTATTGGTAAAGACATGATATTCTTTATTAGCAGAGCGTTTTAGCCTCAATTTTTCAAGTTTTATTCTACTAAACCCTTGCTCGTGCAGCATTTCATTTTCCAATGCAGACATCGCAACACCCTTAAATATAGGGGCTATATCGGCGATTCCGCTAGCATTTTCAAAGTTATTTAACATATTTTACACCTAAAATATCATAGTGCTCATTACATAAATGTAACATAAGTGTATTAACAAAGCGTTAATTTGTACACTTTACATAACGTTTTTACATATTTAGGTATAATTTACCAAGAATGCACCAAAACTTCTTGTTTGGCTTTCTAGAAAAAATCGCGGTCATGCTCAAGGCTAGGCAACTGCTGCCTTACTTGAGATACCAGGTCTGTATCAATCCCTACAACATTAATACCTTCATTCTCTCCACCGTCAAGTACTATAGTTCCCCATGGATCAACAACGAGCGAATGCCCATAAGTTTTGCGGCTGGCAGGGTGCGCCCCTGATTGCGCCGGAGCTACAATATAACACCCATTTTCAATAGCCCTGGCTCTTAGCAAAACATGCCAGTGTGCTATACCTGTAGTTTCCGTAAATGCCGATGGAACAGTAATAATCCCCGCACCCGCCTTAGCCATTTTTCTAAACATCTGAGGAAACCGCAAGTCATAGCATATAGACATACCAACCTTACCCCACGGAGTATCAGCAAGAGCCAATTTGTCCCCAGGAAAAAACCGATTTCCTTCATTATGCGTTTCACCACCTTGTATACTAGCCTGATATAAATGTATCTTATCATAATAAGTTACAACATGGCCTTTATCATTAATCAACAATGAGCGGTTGGCCAATTTATCAGAGTGATTAACTTTTACCGCCAAAGAGCCGATAAGCAGCCAATTTTTAAGCCGAGCTGCTAAATCACACATAGTATTTAAAAATGGGTGCTCTTCCGGGAAATAAGTATTGGCACGCAGTTCCTCAGCATTAGCCGCCATAAACGCCGTATTTTCAGGCAAAGTGATAAAATCCGCTCCTTTTTCAGCCGCCTGGGTGATAAAATCAACCAGTTTTGCAGTATTATAAGCCATATCATTCTGGCTTGAAATCTGTACGCATGCAATATTGAGTTTCATCTTATACCTATTTAAGGCTTCGAGCGTTGCTTAATCGGATCCTTCCTATCCTTATTAAACCTACCAACATTTCCTAACAACTGCCCTAAAACACCAGCATCTTGCCCGTCAGTTTTGGTATAATCACTAGAAATCTTAACTTTCTGGGCATCATTTTTGTTATACTGATTAACAGATTTGACTGTATCACCACTAAAAGCTATT
>JAJONM010000067.1 GCA_021323415.1 Rickettsiaceae bacterium | reverse complement strand
TGGGGTTTTTATGATTAGGAAATTATTGATCGTTGTTTCTTTGATATTAGCATCTTTTGCCTATGCAGAAAGCAAGGATGATTATGATAATTTCAATAGCGATGGGCAGGATTATGAAAACTTTAATAGCACTGCCGAAGATCCTTATAGGAACTGGAATGATGTTCTTGTACTGCTGCAAAAAAAAGGTGTTAACACAAATGAGATAGAATGGAGCGAAATTGACTCCAGTTGTATGATTATAAAGAATACGTCTTCTGAGTTTGAATTTAACAAATGTAAGTATAGCAATGCTCTTAACTATAGCCAGTATCAAAAGGATAAAACATACTGTAAGGCAGCGGCAGAGCAGAAATATTATAGTTTTCATTGGCTGGATAGACCCATCGTCATGGCGTTCTGGTAAAGGTAGGCCGGGCAGACGTTATTAGTTGCTACCGCATAAGTTTAGTGTTGACTTGTAACTGCAATCTGAGATTGTATAGTTGTTTTATTGTACAATTTAGTTTGTAGATTAACCTGATGGAATCAAACCAGCAGTTTTTGTTATTTCTTATATCTATCCTTGGTGCGACACTTGCTGTTGCTATAAGTACCCTATTATTTAAGTGCAATATTAAGAATCGTAGCGGTAATTTAAAACTAACTATGCGAGAACTGATAAATAAAGAGAATCGGCTACAGGCAGTTTTAAATACAGTATTAGATGGGATTGTTACCATCAATGACCGAGGAATTGTCCAATCGTTTAACCCGGCTGCTGAAAAAATATTTGGCTATAAAGCTGGTGAAGTAATTGGCAAAAATGTTTCTATACTTATGCCTGAGCCATACACCAGTAATCATGATAGCTATATAAAAAATTACCTTAATTTTGGGGAGGGAGGCTAAGATTATTGGTATCGGACGCGAAGTAGTTGCTATGCGCAAGGACAAATCCATTTTTCCTATGGAGCTTGGCATTAGTGAAATGGAAGTTGATGGGCGCAGGATGTTTGTTGGCTTAATACGCGATATTACTGCCAGGAAAGAGGCTGAAAAACAGTTATATGAGGCAAGAGAAAATGCTGAGAGGGCCAGTTTAGCCAAAAGCGAATTCCTCGCTACTATGAGCCATGAAATACGTACTCCTTTAAATGGGATACTGGGAATGGCTGAATTGCTTTCGCATATGGAGCTTAATGAAAAAGAAGATAGGTATGTAAATACAATATTATCATCTGGTGAACTGTTGTTGGTGTTAATAAATGATGTGCTGGATTTTTCTAAAATTGAAGCTGGGGAATTAGAGCTTGAGAAAATTCCGGTAGTAATTAACACACTGCTTACGGAAATAGTACAACTGCTCAGCAGCAGGGCTAGTGAAAACAATGTCGAATTAGTTGTAAAATGTCCACAAGATATACCGCAGTCAATTATGACTGATCCTGTGCGCTTACGGCAAATATTGATAAATCTGGTAGGTAACGCAATCAAATTTACTAAAGAAGGGTATGTTAGCGTTAATGTATCAAAGAGATACTTAGAAGGTAATAAAATTGGTCTTAGGTTTGAAGTTGTTGATACTGGAATAGGTATCCCTAAAGATAAGATTTCTTCTATATTTGAACAATTTTCCCAGGCAGATTCTACTACAACCCGTAAATTTGGTGGCACTGGCCTTGGCCTTGCTATATGCAAAAAGCTTATTGCATTAATGGGGGGTAAAATTGGTGTTGGAAGCATAGAAGGGAAGGGGTCTACTTTCTGGTTCGAGCTTGATTTTGATGTCCATACCAGTGCTAAAGCAGATAATGCTTATGATTTAAAGAATATTAGCATTTTATTGGTGGATGATTATGAAGTAAATTTAGAGGTGTACCAGGAATATCTTAGAAATATAAATATAGAAAGCGATACTGCTACCTCTGCGGCTATTGGGCTTGATAAATTACGCAAACAAAAGATTTTAGGAAATCCTTATGATGTTGTAATTGTTGATTATAGCATGCCTGGTATGGATGGCATTACTATGGCAGAAGTCATAAAGCATGAACCAAGTAAATATGGTGATCCGCAACTTGTGTTGCTTACGGCCCTGGATAAGTCAGAAGGTTTAAAAGAAGTAGATATATCTGCATTTTGTCAACATTTGATAAAGCCTGTTTATCCTAATGTAATGTTTGAAACTATAGCCAGTGCAATGGTATTAAGAGAAAAGCCTGAAAAGAAAAAGTCATCGCAAATTGTACTAAATAGTCCTGAACTTGATAAATCCAGTATTAATGCACTTGTTGTAGACGATTTTCCTTCTAATGTAGAAGTAGCAAAGGAGATGTTGGAAAAAGCCGGATGTGTGGTTACTACGGCTGTAAATGGTAGTGAAGCCCTTGATGCCTTAAAGAATGATCCGGCAAAGTTTGATATAATATTTTTAGATTGCCAAATGCCTGTGATGGATGGTTTTACTACTACACGTATTATAAGGAAATCTGATTGGGGAAAAGAGATACCTATTATTGCTGTGACGGCTAATACTATAAAGGAAGCCAGGCAAAAATGCCTAGATTCAGGTATGAATGACTATATCAGCAAGCCTATGAAAATCAGTAATATAAGCGATATGCTGGATAAATACCTGGATAAAAGGCCTAAAGTTGTTTAAAGATTTATTGTACAAGGCATGCAACATTACGGTAGCGTAATATATTGCAAATTTGCTTGGCTTTACTATCTGATGGGAATGGACCTACCCTTAATTGGATGGCATTATTACCAAAATCGCTATTTGAGTCGCTAGCTATATCATATTTCAGGTTGTTGAGTAGGTCCTGGTTGTCTTCGTGTAAGAAGGTCCAGTAATACTCAGCCTCAGATGAATCGCTGAAAGTACCAAGGTTTATCCAGTATTTTACTGTTTGTTGCATTGCAGGTTGGGGTGCTGATGCGAGTTTTGTATTAGGCAAGTTGCTTCTTATATTTCTGCGTGGGAATGAGCACTGTAAACCGCCAGCATTAGCAGCTTTACATATTGTTTCTGTGGCACTACTAGATGCTGGACCTATGTGTATAGTAATTTTATTACCGGTTTCATCAGAAGTTTCATTAATAGTAATTTGCAAGTGGCTTAAGTTCTCATCGTAGCGCAGCATTCTATCTGCATAATCATTGGCCATATCTTTATTACCAAAGTAGCCTACATCTATCCAATTTTCATTACTTAAGCTGCTACTGGTGTTGGCGAAATAAGTTTCATCAGGCACAAGAACTGCTTCAGATACTGGCCCTTTATCAGTCTTGGGCTCTATATTTTTATATGCACTTTTATATTCTTTTTCCTTTTTAGCCGGTTGCGCTGAAGATTTGCTACTATCAGATAAAAGATTCTTGCTAAAATCCCTCATTTGCTGTGGAGTAGGGTTTTGCTGGTTTACTGGCTCTTTTGCAGATGGGGCTTCCTGATATTGTGGAGGTATTTGTGTGTTTGACATATTTGGTAAGTCGTTTTGCTCAACACTACCTTTAGATGATTGTAACCATGGTAAATCTTCTGTTGTGTTCGTGGCAACTTGTCTTTCATTATATTGTGGTGTGGTACCTGCTAAGTCAGTTGGAGAGTAAGGAGAGGCGGGTTTTGTAGTCTTAAGTGGTTTTTCTGCAATAGGTTTCTCTGTTGCGGCAATTTGTTTTGTTGGTGCTGGAGATTTTGCATAACCTCTATTGCTAATGTCGTATTGGTTAATGGAGCCCGGAACAACTATACAATCAATATTTCTTGTACGCAGGCTGGAGCATGAGGCTTCAGCTATATCTTTCCAGCGGTAATGACCGCTACGTAAATAATAAGTGCCGTTGCTGGTGGACTTTACTAATAGAACATCAGGACGTAACTTTCCTAATATGTCTTGGTTCTTTTCCTGAAGGTTATTCCAGATATCAGATGCTTTTTCTTCATTAGGGAAGCTGCCTAGCTGCATAGTGTAAAAAGTGTCATCATAAAAATTATCATCATTTTTAGGGTTTGTATCAGCTGGGACTGTAGATTTAGCCATGCTGCGTGATGCTGACTCATATATAGACTTAGATTCCTGTTCAACCTTATTTAGTTCTGCTTTATTAAGGTTTTTCGATGTAGACTCTTCATTTTCAGATTCTGGTTCT
Organism: Rickettsiaceae bacterium; assembly: GCA_021323415.1. Classification (GTDB taxonomy): domain Bacteria; phylum Pseudomonadota; class Alphaproteobacteria; order Rickettsiales; family UBA6187; genus JAJONM01. Next base: position 5,709 of record JAJONM010000067.1, on the reverse strand, counting down.
TTTACTGAGATAATCGGTTTGGCTTTTGGTGTTTTCTTCTCGTAGTATTTATTTGCACGAGAATTACTAATACTGCCAGAAGTGTTACTTGTGCCGGTAGATTCTGCATTAGCCAGGTTACGTGTGTCTTTCTGTTTTTTTGCGTAATAGTCACTAGTAGACGAAAGAAGCCTTCCGGCTTCCTCGTTACCTCGTTTTTCGGCTTGAGCAAGGGCAAGCTTTTGTTGCTCAATAGGTATTTTAGAAAAATTCTTGTTGCCCAGTATCAGCTTAATCATTTCTGGTTTGCCAGTAATTGCGGCATTTACCAATACTGACTGGTTACTGTCATTTACAGCAGTTATGTCGGCGCCCTGTTCTATCAAATAGCTTGCTGTGGAGAGTTGTTTTGCCATTACAGTACGCATTAGAGGGGTCCATTTTTCTTTATCTGGTATGTCGATAAAAGCATCATTTTCAATTAGCTCTTTTACAACTTCTGTATAACCATTACGGGCAGCAAGGTGCAAGGCGGTTTCGCCACCGATATCGGTAGCATTTACAAATGCGCCACTATCGATAAGTATTTTAACAATTTCTAAGTTGCCACGGAAGGCTGCGCGCATTAAAGGTGTGACATCGAAATCGCCCTTGGAATCTGGTTTGTACCCACTTTTTAGGAGCTGTAATACTTTGTCTTTTTGTCCCAGGTCAGCAGCATCAACTAACGGATTGTTAAAATTGTTCGCAATGGATAAGGGTATCCAGGAGAGGGTCGCTATCGAAAAAAACAATAATAGAGATAAGACTCTCAATTGACTGCTACCTACTTAGTGATTGTTCGTTATAAACTTAATCCGGGAGTAAATTTAAATTTATTAAAGCAGAAAATTAACGTTGTCACAAGAAATACAACGTTCTTATTAAATATTGATTTAATAATATCAAAGAGCTCTAAAAAAGCAATCAGTAGACTGTAATTTTTAGTGGATTATTTATAGTAATTACATGTAGTTACCAGAGGGTGGTGTATAGCTATGATTTATAGGGGATAAAGATGGAGGCCGGGGGCGGAATCGAACCGCCGAATAGAGGATTTGCAGTCCACTGCATTACCACTTTGCTACCCGGCCTAAGTGGAGTAAGGCTGGTAATATATGTAAAAATGAGAGTTTTGCAACGAAAACTTATTAAATTGTTAGTAATTAAAGTGTTGCATACTTAAAGTTGACAAACTTTTACTTGTTGTAAAGCAGGTCAGTTAAGGTTATTTTGGCTTATTAAATATAAATGAGTTTTGTATGGATAATTACTTTATAGCCAGAGAAAATATGATAAAAAGCCAGGTTTTGCCTAACAAAACTACGGATAGCAAAGTAGTACGTCAAATGGCAGAAATCCCAAGGCATTTATTTGTTCCTGAGCATTTTAAGAATGTAGCTTACGTGGATGATTCTATTGCTTTGGGTGGTGATCGCTACTTGATGTCGGGTGTAATTTTAAGCAGGATGATACAGGCTTTGCATATCAGCCAGAATGATGTTGTCCTGGATGTTGCATCTGGTGCTGGTTATTCTGCGGCTGTGCTTAGCGGTTTAGCAAAAAACGTCATTGCGATTGAGTCCGACCAAGAGCTTGCGGCTAAGGCTAATTCGGTACTCAAAAAGCTTGATATAAGCAATGTGTTGGTACTTAATAATAAAATTGCAGATGGTCATCCTGAAGGCGCGCCTTACAATGTTATTATAATTAATGGCGCTGTTAAATCAACCCCGCATCACCTTATTGATCAACTGGCCGAAGGTGGAAGGCTTATAACTGGTTTTAATGATAGTTATTATCATGGCGTGATTGCAATGTTTACCCGTAAAGAAGGAAAGGTAAGCAGGACTGATTTATTCGATGCTGTTTTGGATGTGTTGCCTGATTTTGAGGTAGAGGAGCCAGAGTAACTTAATCATATTAAAATATAAAAATAAATACTAAATATTGTTTTCATTTTAAATGATAGTGCTATACTTAGATACTGAAATTTCATTATTGTTGAAACTTGCTTTAGGTGTTTATGGCAGCGGTGGCGGAAAAAAAGGAAGATAATACTGAATCTCCCGAATCTCCCAGTATGGAAGAGATTTTGAAATCTATACGTGGTGTAATATCAGGTGATGAAGAGCCTGCTGCCAATGCTAGTAATGCGCATGATGACGATGATAATGCGCATGGTGACGATGATGAATTGTTAGAGTTGACAGAGGAGTTGACGGAAATGGCAGAGGAAGTACCTGTTGCAACTAGCGCAGATAGCGCTGCTGCTAATGCTGGAACTGTTGACGCGGCCGCTCCTGCGGTGGCTGAAACAATGGCAGTAGCAGAAGAGAAATCAGTTCTTGATGATATTGACGCCGCACTCAGTACCTCTGAACCTGAGATGCCTGAGGTAACGGTGGAAGTTGCTTCAGAAACAGTAAGCCAGGCACCTCAGCTGGAGCCAGAGCCAGAAAAACCTGTTGAAGTGGAAACTCCTGCGTCGGCTAAAGATGTGCTTGAAGCAATTGAGCCTGAAAAAGCGGAAGTAGATGATGCTGTTTCTGATTCTACCAAAAGTTCTTCTAAGCCAAGTGAAAGATTAATACAAGATAAGGTCGCTGATGAATCGGTAGAGACCTTAAAAGCATTAGTGAATAATATTCCTAGGACGCATGTGTCATCCCCTTATACAAAAGGTGGTATAACACTGGAAGAATTAACAATAGAGGCAATGAAGCCATTCCTGGCTGATTGGTTAAATCAAAATTTACCAACAATCGTAAAGCAGATTGTTAGTAAAGAGATAAAAAAACTGATACCGGAAGAAGAAGATAAGTAAAATGCACAGCAAACAATGCCAGCAAAGAATATCAAGTTAGCAGTTATTGTAGTTTTGACTTGTTGTCTTACAAGTCAGGTGTCCTATAGCCAAGCGGTATCTTCAGAGAATATTGAGCCTACTAAAAAAGTCACAAAATTAGATAATCTTATCCGTAAGGTTTACCTTATGGCCGGAGATTTTTTTGATGATAATAACAAGCCTAACAAGGCAGTTTTTGAAAATGCCGCTGATGAAGTAGTAGCTGATGCTAATGGTGATGCTTCAAAAAAAGCTGATGAAAAAGATACTACTCCCAAAAAAGATGCTGAGCCAAAACTTGATAACCCTCCGGTATTAGCTGATCCGATTTTGGAGGAGCCTGTTTTTGAAGAGCCGACCGAAAAAATTGGCGATGCTTTAAAAGAAAAAAGTAAAGAAGTTGGAGGGGTGGCTGGAATACTTGAAAAAAGAAGCGAAGAAACGAGACGAGCAAAACAAAAAAGTACAGGTTCTAGTATAAGCCCGTTATATTGGCAAAACTTGCAGGAAGAGCATAGGAAAAAGCTATTAGAACAACGCGAAAAAGAAAGGCAGGAAAAAGAAGAAAGAGATAAACTCAAAGACTTAACGGAAATTCCTAAAGAGGAAGTTAAAGAAGATGTTATTGTACCAGTTACTCCTGAAGATATGCCGCCACGCAAAAAACCAAATGAGAATTACAGGACTGAGTTGTTACCTAGTGCCATAAGTAAAAAAGAATACGATAGGGATAATTCTCACTTGCCTAGTGTAGTATATGATAATGAGTACAGAAAAATAATGTTTGATAGTGCTGCAGTTGGAAATCTGGATGTTCTTCGTGCAATGATAGAGCGTCTTGGTACTACTGAAATCCGTGACAGTGATGGCAATACACCTTTATTATATGCAGTTATGGCCGGTAATTTAAAATCTGTTGTATCATTAGCTTCGCGTGGTGCAAATCTTAATTTAAAAAATTCCTTAAGTGTCAGTCCTTTATATGCGGCTACTAAGGTTGCGCGTCATGATATGATGAATATTTTACTACGCAAAGGTGCGGATCCCGATATTGAAGATAAAAACGGTGAAACCCCTTTGATGCTGGCTGCAAAAGCAAATGATATTAAGGCCGCAACTATGCTGGTAAAAAAAGGCGCTAATGTAAATGAGCGCAATAAACTAGGCGATACAGCTTTGAATATTGCAGCAAAAAATAATGCTTCGGGTGTGGTTAGCTTACTTCTTGCAAATGAAGCTAATGTTGAAAATGTAAACTTAGAAGGACAGACGCCTTTGCTGTCAGCTGCAGGTAGTGGTGCAAGTGAGGCTGCTAATGTTCTTATCAAAGCTGGTGCTGATACATCTAAAAAAGATGCAAGAGGAATTGACGCTACAAAAATAGCTGCACAAAAAGGCTATACTGGTGTTGCAGAATCAATTGATAGCGCAAATGTAAGACGTGAGCTTGATAAGGCTACAAAAGCAGCAGAGGTTGTTAAACCTGTGGAAGAGGTGGTTCTGGAGAAGGTTGTGTCACATAAAATACAGCCGGGAGAAATTCCAATTCCTGAATTAAGGCCGTTTATTCCTAAGGATGGAAAAGTGCCGCAGCCTAAGTTTTCAGAAGAAGAAAAGGCTAAGATGTAATAAAATACATGACAATTTAAGGTTTAAGTGTTAAGTGATATTACACTTAGTGCAAAACAGTTAATATTAGAGAAAAGTATGCCTTACAAAATAAACCTACGTAGTAATGAAAGTACACAAGGACGTAAAATGGCTGGGGCGCGCAGCTTGTGGAAAGCCAATGGAGCGCGTGATGAGCATTTTGGCAAGCCAATTATAGCTATCGCCAATTCATTTACGCAATTTGTGCCGGGTCATGCCCATTTACATGAGATTGGCCAAAGGGTTAAGAAGGTAATTGAAGCTAAAGGGTGCTTTGCTGCGGAGTTTAATACTATTGCGGTAGATGATGGTATTGCTATGGGGCACGATGGAATGCTCTATTCGCTGCCTTCGCGTGATTTGATTGCCGATTCGGTGGAGTATATGTGCAACGCGCACAAAGTTGATGCGCTGATTTGCATATCTAACTGCGATAAAATTACGCCGGGGATGTTGATGGCCGCAATGCGCCTGAATATCCCGACGATATTTGTTTCAGGCGGGCCGATGGAGGCCGGGATTGTTGATGAAAAACGCCTCGACCTGGTTGATGCTATGGTTATGGCTGCGGATAATGATGTATCGGACGCGGAGTTAGCAGTTGTTGAAAACGAGGCTTGCCCGACTTGCGGCAGTTGCTCGGGGATGTTTACGGCTAATTCGATGAACTGCCTGAATGAGGCGATAGGCCTTGCATTACCGGGTAATGGCACAATTGTGGCAACGCATGAAAACCGTATAAAATTATTTGAAAAAGCGGCACAGCGTATCGTTGAGATGGCTTACCAGTATTATGAAAAAGGCGATGATTCGATATTGCCACGTTCTATTGCTACAAAAGCAGCGTTTAATAACGCTATGTCGTTGGATATTGCGATGGGCGGGTCGACTAATACAATCCTGCATATTCTGGCTATCGCGCATGAGGCGAAAGTGCCGTTTACGATGTCTGACATCGATAAATTATCCCATAAAGTCCCGTGCTTAAGCAAGGTTGCTCCTAATTCGGATTACCATATTGAGGATGTAAACCGGGCAGGGGGGATTATGGCGATCCTGGCCGAGCTTGACCGTGGCGGGCTACTGGATACTTCCGTTAGCCGTGCTGATGGTTTGACATTGAAAGAGGCGCTAAATCAATATGATATTATGAGTAGTGCAGTAACGGATGCAGCTTTGGAGGTGTATAATTC
>JAJONM010000008.1 GCA_021323415.1 Rickettsiaceae bacterium | reverse complement strand
AATTGCCCCAATTGCGATGGACGAAGGCTTGCGTTTCGCTATCCGTGAAGGCGGCAGAACTGTTGGCGCAGGCGTTGTTGCAAAGGTTTTGAAATAATATGTTGAATACTTAAAAAGTTTAGTATATAGTTCGCGCCCTTATATATAAAGGAAAGTAGAGTTTTAGTTATGAATGCTCAGAAAATACGAATAAAATTAACCGCTTTTGATTATAGACTTCTAGATAAGTCTGTTGCAGAGATCGTAAGCACGGTAAAACGTACTGGTGCCAAAATTAATGGTCCAGTTCCACTGCCAGTTGGTATGGAAAAATTTATTGTTAACCGTTCTCCGCATATTGATAAGAAGGCTAGAGAGCAATTTGAAATTCGTACGCATAAGCGTTTGATGATTATTGATCCTACTCCTCAGACGGTTGATGCTTTGATGAAGCTAGATCTGGCTGCTGGCGTTGAAGTTGATATTAAACTGTTGGAGGCCGCGTAAAATGAGAACTGGTGTTATTGCAACTAAACTTGGCTCGACTCGCTATTTTACCCCTGAAGGTATTAATATACCTGTTACCCTGCTAAAGCTTGACAGCTGCCAGGTTACGGCTGTTAAAACTCAGGAAAAAGATGGTTATAATGCTGTTCAGCTTGGTGCTGGTAAGGCAAAAGTTAAAAATGTTTCAAAATCTTTGCGTGGCCACTTTGCTAAGGCAAAAGTTGAGCCAAAAAGTAAAGTTGTTGAATTTAGGGTTTCTCCTGAAGCGCTTTTAGAAGTTGGTCAGGAAATTTTTGCTAGCCACTACGTGCAAGGTCAATATGTTGATGTTGCTGGTACTAGCAAAGGTAAGGGATTTGCTGGCGCAATGAAACGCCATAATTTCCGTGGTTTGGAAGCTTCGCATGGTGTTTCTGTTTCTCACCGTTCGCATGGTTCTATCGGTCAGTGCCAGGATCCAGGGCGTGTATTTAAAGGAAAGAAAATGGCTGGTCACTTAGGTGATGTTAGGGCGACTATCCAAAACCTTGAAATTATTGATACTGATGTAGAGCAGGGGCTAATTATTGTAAACGGTGCTGTTCCTGGTAGCAAAGGTTCGTATGTTTATATTTCTGATGCTGTGAAAAGGGCGCGTCATTCTGATGCACCGTTTCCTGCAGGTGTAAATAAAGCTGTAAAAGCAGAAGCGAGTGCTGAAGCCGCAGCGGTAGAAGGAGCGTCAAATGAAAGCTAAGGTTGTTACATTAGCCGGGAAAAATTCTGGTGAAGAAGTTACGTTAAGCAAAGATATTTTTGGTCTTGAGCTTCGTAGCGATATTTTGCACCGTGTTGTGAACTGGCAGTTGGCTAAACGTCAGGCTGGTACTCATAGTACAAAAGAGCGTAATGATGTAAGAGGCGGAGCTAAAAAGCCTTATAGACAAAAAGGTACTGGTAACGCAAGGCAGGGTAGTACAAAAGGCCCTCATATGCGTGGCGGTGCAGTTGTATTTGGTCCGCATGTACGTTCACACGCACATTCATTACCAAAGAAAATTCGTGCTTTAGGTTTAAAGATTGCTCTTTCTTCTAAAGTTAACAGCGGTAGCGTTTATGTTTTGAAAGATGATCTTAACAAAGACTTCAAAACTGCTCAGGTTGCTAAAGGATTAGAAGGCCTGGGTATAAAATCAGCTTTGATTATCGGCGGCGAGCAAATTGCTGATAACTTCAGAAAGGCTGTTGCTAATATTAAAGAAGTTGATTTGCTTCCGGTTCAGGGTGCTAATGTTTATGACATTTTACGTCGTAAAAACCTTATCCTGACTGAAGATGCAATAAAGAAGTTAGAGGAGCGTTTAAATGGTTAAGCCTACTAAAAAAACTGCAATTACTCCATCTATGTATGATGCGATTGTTTCTCCAGTGATAACAGAGAAGTCGCAAAGCGGTGCGGAGCAAAACAAAATTACATTCAAAGTTGCTGTTTGGGCTAACAAGCAGCAAATCAAAGAGGCTGTTACTGCTCTTTTTGGCGTAAAAGTTGAGAAAGTAAATGTAATAAGTGTTCATGGAAAAAGCAAACGTTTCCGTGGTACGCTAGGAACTCGTAAAGATGAGAAAAAAGCTATCGTTTCATTGGCAGAAGGTCAATCTATCGATATAGCCGCTACAATATAAGGAAGTATAAAAATGGCATTAAAGTTATATAAACCAACTTCACCTTCCCAGCGTTCATTAATTCTGGTTGATAGGTCTGATTTATGGAAAGGTAAGCCTGAAAAGTCTTTGACTAAAGGTGCGAGCAGAACCGGTGGTCGTAACAATAATGGCCGTATTACTACTCGTCATATTGGTGGTGGTCATAAGCAATTATACCGTTTGATCGACTTTAAACGTAATAAGGTTGATGCTCCGGCTACAGTTGAGCGCATTGAATACGATCCGAATCGTACAGCTTTTATTGCCTTGATAAAATACCAAGATGGCACTCTATCTTATATAATTGCCCCACAACGTTTGAAAGCTGGTGATGTGGTGGTATCTGGTGAGCGTGTTGATATAAAAAATGGTAATGCTCTTCCTTTAAAGAACATTCCGGTTGGTACAATTGTTCATAATATTGAGATGAAAGTTGGTAAAGGTGGTCAATTAGCACGTTCTGCAGGTGGTTATGCACAATTAACTGGTAAAGATTCAGGTTATGCGTTATTACGCTTGCGTTCTGGTGAAGTTCGTTTGGTAAGAGCTGAGTGTATGGCAACTATTGGTGCTGTATCTAACTCTGATCATCAGAACATTAGCATTGCAAAAGCTGGTCGTAATCGTTGGAAAGGCAAACGCCCTACAGTACGTGGTGTTGCAATGAATCCGGTAGATCACCCACATGGTGGTGGTGAAGGTAAAACTTCTGGTGGTAGACACCCGGTAACTCCGTGGGGTAAACCAACAAAAGGTAAGAGAACACGTAGTAATAAACGTACTGATAAGTTAATAGTTCGTCGTCGTTACGCTAAATAGTTAAGGAGAAAAAGATGGCTCGTTCAATTTGGAAAGGCCCGTTTGTAGATGGTTATGTGATGAAAAAAGCTGCAGAAGCTGCGCAGGCTGGTCGTCATAAAGTTATTAACATATGGTCTAGAAGATCTACTATATTGCCACAATTCGTTGGTTTAACATTTGGTGTATATAACGGAAAGAAGTTTATTCCAGTTTCAGTTAATGAGAGAATGGTGGGTCATAAGTTTGGAGAGTTTTCTCCTACAAGAACTTATTATGGCCATGGTGCAGATAAAAAAGCTAAGAGGAAGTAAAGATGAGTAAGCGTTCAACAGTTAGAAGGTTTAGCGATGTTGAAGCTAATGCGAAATTAAGACAGGTTCGTATTAGCCCGCGCAAACTAAATTTAGTCGCTTCCCTAATAAGAGGCATGAAAGCAAGTGAAGCTTTAGTACAGCTTGAATTTAACAGAAAGCGTATTTCTGATGATGTAAAAAAGCTTCTGCAGTCAGCGATTGCAAATGCTGAAAATAACCATGATCTTGATATTGACCGCCTATATGTTTCAGAAGTGAATGTAGGTAAGTCACTAGTAATGAAAAGGTTTAGAGCTAGAGCGCGTGGAACAGGCGCTAGAATTTTAAAGCCTTTTAGTAATATTGAGATTATTGTACGTGAAAGTAAGGAGGACTAGTTAAGTGGGCCAAAAAGCAAGACCGATAGGTTTAAGAGTAGGTATAAATCGTACATGGGACTCGTGCTGGTATGCAGTAGGCAATTCTTATGCTGAGCATTTGCACCAGGATTTGGGCATACGTAAGTATATTGAAAAAGAGATGCATTTTTCAGGCATTAGTAAAGTGGTGATTGAACGTTCTGCTAAAAAAGTAAGGGTTTTAATCCACACTTCAAGACCTGGTGTTATTATCGGTAAAAAAGGTTCTGACATTGAAAAAATGAAGAAGAACCTTAGCAAAATTGCGAGTGCTGATGTTAGTTTGAATATTGTTGAGGTAAGGAAGCCAGAAGCTGATGCTAAAATAGTGGCAGAAGGTGTTGCTCAGCAGTTAGAAAAACGCGTTTCTTTCCGTCGTGCGATGAAAAGAGCTATGCAATCAGCTATGCGCCTTGGCGCTAAAGGTATCAGGATTAACGTATCTGGCCGTTTAGGTGGTGCAGAAATCGCCCGTATGGAATGGTATAGAGAAGGACGTGTGCCTCTACATACTTTACGTGCTGATATAGATTATGGTACAGCAGAAGCCGTTACTACTTATGGTATCATAGGTGTTAAAGTTTGGATTTATAAAGGCGATATTTATAATAAGGATCAGGCAGAGGCTGAAAGAAAAGCCGCTAATGATTCACAGGAAGTTAAGTAGGAAGAGGTGTAAAGATGTTAGCTCCGAAGAAGACAAAATTCCGTAAGGCGCATAAAGGTAGAATTCACGGTATCACTAAAGGTGGTAGTGATTTACTATTCGGATCTTATGGTTTAAAATCCATGGAGCCTGAAAGGGTTACTGCAAGACAGATAGAGGCGGCAAGAAGAGCTATTCAGCGTAGCTTGAAAAGAGCTGGACGTCTTTGGATAAGAATATTCCCTGATGTTCCTGTATCGAGTAAGCCGGCTGAGGTTCGTATGGGTAAAGGTAAAGGTAATCCTGAGTTTTGGGTGTGCCGTGTAAAACCTGGTCGTATAATGTTCGAATTAGATGGTGTGCCTGAGTCAGTTGCTCGGGAGGCGTTTGAAAAAGCTGGTGCAAAGTTACCAGTATTGTCCAAATTTATAAAAAGAGTAGGCGAGGAGGTTTAAATGAAAATATCTGAGCTGCGTGGTAAAACTGTAGATCAATTAAAAGACCTTCTTCTAAGCTTGAAGAAAGAATCTTTTAACCTTCGTTTTCAGAAAACTACAGGTGAATTAGAAAAAACTGGTCGTATCAGACAAGTAAGACGCACTATAGCAAAAGTTAATACTTTGCTAAGTGAAGCTGCAAATAAGGAGAGTGCAAATGCCTAAACGTATTTTACAAGGTGTTGTGGTTAGCGATAAGGCTGACAAGACAGTAACTGTATATGTAGAGCGTAGGGTTACTCACCCTGTTTACAAGAAAATTGTAAAAGTTAGTAAGAAATATTCTGCTCATGATGAACAAAATAAGTTCAAAATTGGCGATACTGTTAAAATAATAGAAAGCAAGCCATTTTCTAAAACTAAAAAATGGCAAGTAATTTATGAGGAAGCTGCGTAAAAGCATTGTATTTAAAGGATTATTAAAAGGGTTATATTATGATACAGATGCAATCAAAACTATTTGTCGCCGATAACTCAGGTGCGCAGATTGTACAGTGTATTAAAGTTTTAGGTGGATCTCATCGTAGGACTGCTTCTGTGGGCGATATTATTGTTGTTTCTATAAAAAAAGCTTTGCCGCGTGGTAAAGTTAAAAAAGGAACAGTACATAAGGCTGTTATCGTTCGTACTGCAAAAGAAATTGGTCGTGATGATGGTAGTTCAATCCGTTTTGACTTAAATGCTTGTGTTTTAATTAACGCAGCAAAAGAGCCGGTTGGCACTCGTATATTCGGGCCAGTTCCAAGGGAGCTTAGAGCATCTGGCTTTATGAAAATTATATCTTTAGCTCCGGAGGTGCTGTAAATGGTTGCTAAATTAAAAATAAAAAAAGGCGATAAAGTAGTAGTAATTGCCGGAAAAGATAAAGGAAAAAAAGGCGAAGTTATAGAAGTAACACCTGCAGATTTGCGCGTTAAGGTAAGTGGTGTTAATCTTGTAAAACGTCATACTAAGCCAAGCGCTGCAGGTGCTGGTGGTATTGTTCAGTCAGAGCGTTCTATCCATATATCCAATGTAGCACATGTTGACCCTAAGTCAGGTGAGGCTACAAAGGTAGGTGTTAAAGTATTGAAAGATGGCAAAAAAGTTCGTTTTGCCAGAAAATCAAAAGAAGTTATAGATAATTAGGAATATTGGTCATGACAGCTAACTTATTAGTATTTTATAAAGACGAAATTGCTCCGGCTTTGCGTAAGCAGTTCAATTATAAGAACGTTATGCAAACGCCAAAGCTTGAAAAGATTGTCATTAATATGGGTGTTGGCAAAGAAGCTGTTAATGACTCTAAAGTTATTAATGCTGCTGTTGCAGAGCTTACGCTTATTGCAGGACAAAAACCTGTAATCACAAAGGCAAAAAAATCAATCGCTGGCTTTAAATTGAGAGAAGGGCAGGCTATTGGTTGTAAAGTTACGCTACGTGGTGCACACATGTATGAGTTTTTAGAGCGTTTAGTAAATATTGCTTTACCGCGTGTAAGGGACTTCCGTGGAATTTCTGGTAAAGGTTTTGATGGTCGTGGTAATTATTCAATGGGATTAAAAGAGCAGATCGTATTTCCAGAGATCGACTATGATAAAATTGATAAAATCAGAGGTATGGATATAACTTTCTGTACATCTGCTACTAACGATAACGAAGCCAAAGAATTACTAAAGGCTTTCCGTTTACCTTTTATGAATTAAGGATGAGTTTGTTATGGCTAAAGTTTGCATGATTGAAAGAGACAAAAGTAGAAAGCATCTTTCTAAAAAATTTGCTAAAAAGCGCGCTGCGTTAAAAAAGGTAGTTATGGATAAAACTATAACTCTTGAGCAAAGATTTGAAGCGCAATTGGCATTAAATGATTTGCCAAGAGATAGTTCACAGTCTAGATATCGTAATAGATGTGCTGTAACAGGTAGACCACGTGGTTATTACCGTAAATTTAAATTATCACGTATAACACTCCGGGATCTTGCTGCCGTTGGCCAAATTCCTGGCTTAACAAAATCGAGTTGGTAGGAGAATAAAAATGGCGATGACAGATCCTTTAGCAGATATGTTAACACGCATTCGTAATGGTCAGCAAGCAAAGTTATTTGCTGTTGATTCACCTTGTTCAACATTACGTGAATCTGTGTTAGAAGTACTAAAAAGAGAAGGCTATATAAAAGACTTCAAAAAAGTAGTAGATGGCAAAAAAGCTTCATTGAAAATCGAACTAAAATATCTAGATGGTGAAGCTGTAATAAAAGAAATAGGAAGAATTTCAAAACCTGGCCGCCGTGTATACTCAAAGTTGGCTGATCTAAAAAAGGTATATAATGGTCTTGGAGTTTTAATTATATCGACTCCTAAAGGTGTTCTTTCTGATTATGAAGCTCGTCAGCAGAATGTCGGCGGCGAAGAATTATGTTATGTATTTTAGGAGATTGAAATGTCACGCGTAGGAAAGTCACCGGTAGTAGTGCCTAAGGATGTACAAGTAACATTGTCTTCAAACGAGATTACCATAAAAGGTAAATTAGGCGAACTGAAAGCTGTTATTTCTGATGAAGTAACTGTTACTTATAGTGAAGATAAAATTCAAGTACAGCCAGCAAATGACACTACATTTGCAAGAGCGATGTGGGGAACTGTAAGAAACAACATTAACAATATGGTTAAAGGTGTTTCCGAAGGGTACACTGTAGAGCTAGAGATTTTTGGTGTTGGTTTTAAAGCTGCTACTGATGGAAAAATGATTACTTTATCACTTGGTTTTAGTCATGAAATAAAATATGCTTTGCCAACTGGTATAAAAGTTGTATGTGAAAAGCCAACATCTATTGCTATATCAGGAACTGATAAGCAGCTTGTTGGTCAGATTGCAGGTGAGTTGATAAAGTACCGCCCGGTTGAGCCATATAAAGGTAAGGGTGTATTTAAGAAAGGTACATTCATTCGCCGTAAAGAAGGTAAAAAGAAATAGTTATAGACAGAGGTTTTTGTTATGTCCGCTAGCAGCATATTTGTACGTCGTAGAAATCGCGTACGTTACGGAATTAAAAAAAATAATAAAGAAGGCAGAGTGCGTTTGGTTGTATGCCGTACAAATCAGCATATCTATGCACAGCTTATATGTGATACAGAGGGAAAAACTCTTGCTCAGGCTTCAACCGTAGATAAGGACATTGCTGTGAAGCTAAAGTCAAAGTCTAATATTGAAGCGGCAGAGGCTGTAGGTAAAACTATAGCTGAAAGAGCTAAAAGCGCAAAAGTATCTGACGTGGTTTTCGACCGTGGAGGATATTTATTCCATGGACGTGTAAAAGCATTGGCTGAAGCAGCTCGTGCTGGCGGATTAAATTTTTAATAATAGGGTTTTAAGTATATGGCTGGTGCAGTTCAACAAAAATCTAAAAATAATGAGCCACAGGTAGAATCAGAGTTTATTGAAAAGCTCGTTTCTATCAGACGTGTTGCTAAGGTTGTAAAAGGTGGTAGAAGATTTGGTTTTTCTGCACTAGTGATCGTAGGTGATGGTAAGGGTCGTGTTGGTTTTGGTACTGGTAGTGGTATCGAGGTTATGGATGCTAAGAAAAAGGCTACTGAAGATGCTAAAAAAAACCTGGTACGTGTTCAGTTGCGTGAAGGCCGCACTTTCCATCACGATGTGATTGGTAATTTCGGTGCTGGTAAAGTTAGCTTACGTTCTGCTAATCCAGGTACTGGTATAATTGCAGGTGGCCCTCTTCGCGCTGTGTTCGAGTGCCTAGGTGTAAACGATGTTGTTGCAAAGTCTATTGGTACTGCTAACGCTCATAATATGGTAAAAGCTTGTTTTAATGCTTTCGCTAAATTGACATCGCCGCGTAATATTGCTGAAAAACGCGGCAAAAAAGTTGGTGATATTGTTGGAAGACGTGAATCCAATATAAAAGGAATAGAAGATGACAAATAAGAATAATGGTAAAATAAAAGTTACCCAGATTAAAAGTGGTGCAGGCCGCCAGAAATATCAGATACAGACTCTTGTTGGTCTTGGTTTGAATAAAATTGGCCGTGTTTCAGTATTGGAAGATACGCCTTCTATACGTGGAATGGTAAACGCGGTTTCTCATCTTGTGAAAGTTGAGGAAGCTGCATAAAGAGTTAATTAAGTGGCGGTAATAGCAGATTTAACACTATTCACTGGCACTGATACTAATAAAAAAGGGCATAAGAATGAACTTGAATCAATTAGCAGATAAATCACGCAAAAATCGTAAACGCGTTGGTCGTGGTATAGGATCGGGAACTGGCAAGACTTGTGGTAGAGGCCATAAAGGGCAAAAATCAAGGACTGGTGTTGCGATTAATGGATTTGAAGGTGGACAGACTCCTTTGTACCGTCGTGTTCCAAAGCGTGGCTTTGTTAATATTTTTAGAGTAGTATTCCAGACTATTAATCTTAGTGAGCTGCAAAAGTTTGTAGATTCTAAAAAAATTGATACTTCTAAAAATATCACAAAAGAATACTTATACGAAATTGGTATCATAAAGAAACTTTCTCAACCGGTAAAAGTGCTTGCAAAAGGAACTCTTAAGGCTTCTTTGAAAATTGAAGTTGATGCAGCTTCTGCTTCAGCAGTAAAATTAGTAGAAAAAGCTGGTGGTAAACTTGCTGTTATCGAGAAAAAAGCAAAAGCCGCATAGTGTTTCACAGCCAGGCATTTAATGGCTGTTCTACAGTGTCTATTTTTATTTAGGTAAGAATTAATATGTCATCTGCTGCGGAGAAGTTGTCATCCAGTATAAATCTTGGTGTTTTAAGTCAGGCAAAAGAGCTAAAAAGCCGTATATGGTTTACTCTTATTGCTCTTATTGTATACCGCTTAGGTGCATATATACCTCTTCCTAACATAGACCCGCAGGCATTAGAAGCTTTAATGAAGCAAAATGCTGGCGGAGTACTAGGCATATTTAATATGTTCTCTGGTGGCGCGCTTGGTCGTATGACCATTTTCGCCCTCAACATAATGCCATATATTACAGCATCTATTATTATTCAGCTTATGACTGTTGTATCAAGTCATATGGAAGCTTTAAAGAAAGATGGTGAAGCTGGCAGACGTAAAATTACACAATACACACGTTATGCAACTGTGCTTTTAGCAGCCTTTCAGGGACTAGGTATAGCTATAGGTCTTGAAAGTATGCAGGGTGGAAGTAGTTCTGTTGTAATAGATCCAGGGATATTCTTCCGCCTAACAACGGTGACTACACTAGTTGGTGGTACTATGTTCCTTATGTGGCTTGGTGAGCAAATAACTAGTCGCGGTATAGGCAATGGTACTTCACTTATTATATTTACTGGTATTGTTGCGAACCTTCCAAGTGCACTTGCAAGTACCTTTGATTTAGGGCGTACTGGAGCTATATCAACCTGGGTGCTAATAATGCTTATGTTCGTGGCAGTTGGTGTTATTGCTATAATAGTATTCATGGAACGTGCGCACAGACGTATTATAGTGCAATACCCAAAACGCCAAAAAGGTAATAAGATTTTTGGTGGTGAAAGCTCTCACATACCTTTAAAATTAAATACAGCAGGCGTTATTCCGCCTATTTTTGCAAGTTCTATACTATTATTCCCTGCAACTATTGCTGGTTTTAATTCTAGCCGTGAGGGTATTTCCCCGATATTAGAGACGATCGTACGCTATGTTTCGCATGGGCAGCCTTTATATATTGTTCTGTATGTTGCAATTATTATATTCTTCTGTTTCTTCTACACTTCAATTGTGTTTAACCCTGATGAAACAGCAGAAAATTTAAAGAAAAATGGTGGGTTTGTGCCGGGCAGAAGACCAGGGAAAAACACTGCAGAGTATTTCGACTATGTTCTAACCAGGTTAACAGTAGTTGGTGCTATATATTTATCTGCGATCTGCGTACTGCCTGAAATTCTAATAAGTAATTACTCAGTGCCTTTTTATTTAGGCGGCACAAGTTTATTAATCGTGGTTAATGTGATGTTAGATACGTTAATGCAAGTACAAACGCATCTGTTTGCTCATCAATATGAGGGCTTGATAAAGAAATCTAAGCTCAGGAGCCGCAGGAGATGAAACTTATACTATTAGGACCTCCTGGGGCAGGGAAGGGAACACAGGCTTCTCGTATTGAAGAAAAGTTTGGTATTATTCAGTTATCAACAGGAGATATGCTAAGGGCAGCGGTTGCTTCTGGATCAGAAATTGGTATGAAGGCCAAAGCTATCATGGAATCAGGCGGACTTGTATCTGATAATATTATGGTTTCTATGATTAAAGAGCGCATCTCTAAAGATGACTGTAAGAATGGCTTTATTTTAGATGGTTTCCCGCGCACAGCAGCTCAGGCTGAAGCTTTAGACGTGATGTTGGCGGAATTAGGTAAATCACTGGATGCCGTTATAGAAATGCGAGTTGACGATGAGGCTTTAGTAGATAGAATTTCCGGGCGATTTACCTGTGCAAAATGCGGTGAAGGGTACAATAAAAAGTTTAAAACACCTAAGAATGATGGCGTTTGTGATAAGTGTAGTAGCACTGAATTTAAGCAGCGCAGCGATGATAATGCTGAAACAGTAGCTGCCAGACTAAAAGCTTATCACGCCCAAACGGCACCGTTGGTGCCTTATTATGACAAAAAGGGTGTGCTTTTTGGCGTGGATGGTATGAAAAACATTGATGAAGTCACTTTTGATATAAATCATATATTAAAAAGATTGACAGATTAAAAAATATTTCTATCATAACGCCTCCCTAGTGTTGGGAATGGATTTTTTTTATTAAATATGGAGTAAAGCTAGTGGCGCGTATAGCCGGTGTAAACCTTCCTTCAGCTAAAAGGATTGATATTGCCTTAACATATATTTATGGGATAGGATTTCCAACTTCTTGTAAAATTCTTGAAGTTGTTGGTATCGACCCTACTAAACGTGTTCATCAGTTAGCTGATGACGAGGCAATTAAAATTCGTGAATACATTGATGAACATTACGATGTTGAAGGGGAGCTTAGAAATAAAGTTTCTTTCAATATAAAGCAGCTCATGGATTTAGGTTGCTACAGGGGCTTAAGACATCGTAAAAAACTGCCGGTTCGTGGTCAGCGTACGCATACAAATGCAAGAACAAGAAAAGGTAAAGCTATAGCAATTGCTGGTAAGAAGAAATAGGTGAGATATGACTAAAGAAGCTACTGCACGTGTAAAAAAACGTCAAAGGAAAAATGTTCCTGTTGGAATAGCGCATATTAATGCGTCATTTAACAACCTTATAATAGCAATAACTGATTTAAGCGGTAATGTTATTGCTTGGTCTACTGCCGGTGGTCAGGGATTCAAGGGGTCGAGAAAGTCAACTCCATATGCTGCTCAGGTTACAGCAGAGCATGTTGGTAAAGCGGCTCAAGAGCATGGTGTGAAAACTATCCAGGAAGTTAGAGTAAAAGGTCCGGGCGCAGGTCGTGAGTCGGCACTAAGGGCCCTACAATCTGTTGGCTTTAACGTTATTGCGATAAAGGATATAACTCCTGTTCCACATAATGGTTGCCGTCCACGTAAACGTAGACGTGTATAGCCGTTACTATTTAATTCGAAAAGCTTGTAATCAAAGAGAGGATAAAATCCGTGATATCTGTAGCTAGAAATTGGAATGAGTTAATAAAACCTTCGAAAATCCAGGTTACACCAGGTCGTAACCCTGATGCTCAAGGGCAAATAGTTGTTGAGCCTTTAGAGACTGGTTTTGGTATAACCTTAGGTAACGCTTTACGTCGTGTTATGCTTTCTTCTCTGCAAGGAGCGGCGGTAACGGCTATAAAAATCGAAGGTGTTCTGCACGAGTTTGCTTCCATCCCTGGTGTAAGGGAAGATGTTACTGACGTAGTACTAAACGTAAAGTCTATTATAGTACGTATGAATTCTTCAGAGAGAAAACGCGTATCACTTAATGCGACCGGCCCTTGCATTGTAACGGCTGGTATGATTGAGTCTGGTTCTGATGTTGAAATAATTAATAAAGACTTGGTTATTTGTCACCTGAATGAAGGTGAGAAGTTCTCAGCAGAGCTCACAGTAGAAACTGGCAAAGGTTATGTTCCGGCTAGCCAAAACAGGCCTGCTGATGCTCCAATTGGATTAATACCAGTTGATTCATTGTTTAGCCCGGTAAAACTGGTTACGTATAAAGTTGAAAATAGCCGTGTTGGTCGTGTTACTAACTATGATAAGCTATTTATAGATGTTGAAACTGACGGTACTATCAATCCTGAAATGTCTGTTGCTTTAGCGGCTAGAATTTTACAGGACCAATTAAATACTTTCGTAAGCTTCGAAGAAGTTCAGGAAGAAACTGCGGTTCAAGAGGAAGCTCTTAAATTTGATAGAAACTTGCTTAAGAAAGTTGATGAGCTTGAGCTATCTGTACGTTCACAGAACTGCCTAAAGAATGATAACATCGTTTACATAGGCGATCTGGTAAGAAAGAGCGAAGCAGAAATGCTAAAAACTCCGAATTTTGGTCGTAAATCATTGAATGAAATAAAAGAAGTGTTAGCTAGCATGGGCTTACGTTTCGGTATGGATGTTGATGGTTGGCCACCTGAAAATATTGAAGATTTAGCAAAAAGATTTGAAGATCCATATTAGAGAGTAGTTGCTAGCGACCAGTTGCTAGCAAGTAAAAAATTAACGATAAATTAGTTACTAGTAACCAGTAACTAGTAACAAGTAACGAAGGAAAAGTAAAATGCGCCACGGTTTAAAAGGACGTAAATTAAATAGAAGCAAAGGACACAGAAGGTCACTATTTGCTAACTTATCAGCTAGCTTGATTAAGCATGAGCAAATTAAGACAACTTTACCTAAAGCGAAGGATTTACGCCCAATCGTAGAAAAACTTGTTACCCTGGCAAAAAGAGGTGACTTGCATGCAAGACGTCAGGCACTGGCTTACCTTTATGACGAAAGCGCTGTAACCAAGCTATTTGCTGTTTTAGGTAATCGTTATAAGGCTCGTAATGGTGGCTATTTGCGTATTATAAAAGCTGGTTACCGTCATGGAGATAATGCCGCTGTTGCTATTATCGAATTTGTTGACCGTGATGAATCAGCAAAAGGTAAAGATTCTGGTCCTCAGCTTGCAGTAAATAATGAGGAGCAAACAGCTTAATTAGTTATTAATTTTAAAGAGGTACTTTAATATGAAACTAAGAAATATATTAATTCTAATTCTAACAGTTTTATTTATGGGTAGCTCTGTTATGGCTAATGAAGGTGCTGGTAAAGCTGATAAAGCAAAGCTTGAAAATACTATATATATGCAACTAGCTGGTGGACGTGTAGTTATCGAGTTGATGCCAGACGTAGCTCCTAAGCACGTAGAAAGAATCAAAGAACTAACCCGTGATAAATTCTATAATGGTGTAGTGTTTCATCGTGTGATTAACGGGTTCATGGCCCAAACTGGGGATCCTACTGGAACTGGTATGGGTGGTTCTAAAAAACCTAATCTGAAAGCTGAATTTAATACTGTGCCTCATGATAGAGGTGTGATTTCAATGGCGCGTGCTGGAGATCCTAACAGTGCGAATAGCCAGTTCTTCATAGTATTTGAAGATTCTCATTTCTTAGATGGCCAATATACCGTATTTGGTAAAGTGGTTGAAGGAATGGAATTTGTTGATGGCATAAAAAAAGGTGACCCACGTCAAAACGGCAAAGTTGATAATCCTGATAAGATTATCAGTATGACTGTAGCTGCTGACGAAAAGAAATAGAATTGTATTCCAATTTTAAATGCCCGTTTAAATTGAACTTTATATTTGGTATTAGGATCGCCCCGCACTCTTGTTGCGGGGTGTTTTATTTTGTGTAAGTAGACCTCGCTAATTACGTATGCGAGAGGCAACAAGAGGTGCAGTCAATATGCTGGTCAGTGATTTTGATTTTGAACTCCCACGTAATTTTATAGCCACCAGCCCAGCGGATCCTCGTGATTCTGCTAAACTTTTATATGTGAAAGAATCTGGCGTTCTAGATCAAAATATCCCGTATCTGTTAGACCTGCTTAACCCAGGTGATGTTATGGTATTCAATGACACCAAAGTAATACCTGCGCAGCTAAAAGGAATGCGAGGTGAAGCAAAGGTTGAAGTTACTCTGCATAAAAATGTTTCAGATGGTGTTTGGAAAGCTTTTGCCAGACCTGCAAAAAAACTGGAAGAACAAGATGTTTTGAAGATATCTGAAAGTTTTTCAGCAGTAGTGCTAGATAAGGAAGAGGGAGAGGTTACTCTCCAATTTTGTACGAAAGGTGAAGAGTTTTATAAAAAGCTAAATCAGTTTGGCTCTCCGCCGCTGCCTCCTTATATTGAACGCGATGATGGCGCGAAGCCAAGCGATGCAAGTGATTATCAAACTGTTTATGCGAAAAACCGAGGTGCTGTTGCAGCTCCAACTGCGGGACTCCATTTTACTGATGAGTTGCTTGAAAAAATTAAAGCAAAAGGTGTAAAAATTGCATTTACTACCTTGCATGTTGGCGCTGGCACATTTCTTCCTATGAAAGTAGAGAATACCAAAGACCATAAGATGCACTCAGAATTATGCATTATTTCACAGGAAACTGCAGATATTATAAATGATGTAAGGGCATCAGGTGGCAGGGTGATTGCAGTTGGAACAACCGCGATGCGGCTGCTTGAAACTGTAGCTGATGAAAAGGGTAATTTAAAAAAATTTGAAGGTGAGACCGATATTTTCATTACGCCTGGCTATAAATTTAAAATTATTGATTGCCTGCTGACTAATTTTCATTTACCAAAATCGACGTTGTTTATGCTAGTTTGCGCTTTTGCGGGCATGGAAAAGATGAAAGCCGCATATGCTCATGCGATAGAGAAAAATTATAGGTTCTTTTCTTATGGGGATGCGTGTTTTTTAGAAAATAGCGCAAAAGCGCAAGGGCGCAAAGCGCAAAAGTAAGTGGAGGATTAGTAAAGGCAAAGTTACACAAGAGCATTGGAAATAAATTTTCTTTTGCGTCTTGCGCACTTGCGCTTTTGCGCTGACAATATGATAAAATTCAAAATAAATGCAAAAGACGGCAAATCCCGCACAGGGGTTGTATCTACAGCGCACGGTGAAATACGCACTCCGGCGTTTATGCCGGTGGGTACTGCAGCAACTGTAAAAGCTATGATGCCTGAGTCAGTGAAAGCAACTGGAGCTGATATAATCCTGGGAAATACATACCATTTGATGCTTAGGCCAACAGCAGAGCGTGTTGCAAAGCTAGGCGGCTTACACAAATTTATGAACTGGGATAAACCAATACTCACTGATTCTGGTGGTTTTCAGGTTATGTCCTTATCGCAAATACGCAAAATAACCGATGAGGGCGTACAGTTCCAATCTCATATTGATGGAAGTCGGCATATGCTTTCGCCAGAGCGTTCGATGGAAATCCAGCACTTGCTCGGTAGTGACATAGCAATGATTTTTGATGAATGCACTCCATACCCAGCTACGCATGAGGTGGCAGCAAAATCAATGCGCCTTTCATTAAAATGGGCTGAGCGTTCTAAAAATGCTTATATTAAGCGCGATGGTTACGGGTTATTTGGTATTGTGCAGGGTAGCGTTTATGAAGATTTGAGAGCAGAATCAGCGCATCAGTTGCAGAATATTGGCTTTGATGGTTATGCAATTGGAGGGCTTGCAGTAGGAGAGGGGCAAGAATTGATGTTTGGAACGCTAGATTATACAATTCCAATGCTGCCAGATGACAAACCAAGATATCTTATGGGCGTGGGTAAACCTACTGATCTAGTGGGAGCGGTGTTGCGCGGTGTTGATATGTTTGATTGCGTGCTTCCGACCCGTTCAGGTCGTAATGGGCAGGCATTTACCCGCAACGGCGTAATAAATATAAAAAATGCTGCATATGCAGATGATAACTCTCCGCTGGATAGTGAGTGTTTATGCCCGGCATGTAAGAATTATAGCCGTGCATATCTAAATCACTTAGTAAAATCTGGTGAAATTTTAGGTGCGATGCTGATGACATGGCATAACTTACATTACTATCAGGAGCTAATGACAGGCATGCGTGAAGCGATAGAGCAGGGGCGGCTTGAGGAATTTGCGGCGGGGTTCTACGAGAAGTATTGTGGAAAGCATTCTGCATAAAAATCCTATTCAAAATCAGTAACTACTATAAACTTTTCCTTGGCAGGAAGTTTGTTTCGTGCATAATGCTTCACTCGTAATTTTAATTTTTTAATTAAGGTTCGTTTTGTGCTAAACCGTGTCGTGCTTTTTATATTGTTATTGGGTACGTGGCTTATTTTTTCGGGCTTCTTTACCCCATTTTTTATAGTAGTTGGGGTGCTTAGCTGTTTAATTTCAACCGTACTTTTTGTTAAAATTAGTAAAAGCACTGATGAAAAGTGTAACCTACTAATACTAATGGTCAGGTTCCCACTTTATATAGTGTGGCTAATAAAAGAAATTACATCTTCAAGCCTGAGTGTGAGCAAAAAAATGTGGCAGCTTGAGCCAGAGATCTCCCCTGAAATTGATTGGATCCCAACGCCTTTAAAGGACGATATAGGCCTTACCATTTTTGCTAACTCAATTACCTTAACTCCAGGGACGGTTACTACTAATGTGCGTGCTGATGGCATGGTGCAGGTGCATGCGCTAACAAAAGAAGGCATCCAGCAAATTCGTGATGGCGTTGGGTATAGTAAAGTAGCCAAAATTATAAAAAAGAAAGAGCAGGTAAAGTGATTTTAGAGGCAGCAGTTTTTGGTCTTTTGATGGCAATGGCGATGACGATAATACGTGGCATTGTCGGCTCTACTGCTTTTGACCGCATACTTGCCGCTAATATGTTCGCGACTATATTTATAGCTCTTATAGTCCTGGTCGGGCATATGCGTGATACGGAATTCTTTATTGATATCGCAATTACTTATGGTCTTGTTAACTTTGTCACCACTTTTGCGCTGTTGCGTTATTTTAAATATGATCCATCGGAAAAATAGATGCTAGCTTTGTTTGTGCAAATTTTAGGATATTGTTTTATTGTAAGTGGAGTTTTCTTCATATTTACGGCTGCGCTTGGTGTTTTGCGTATGCCAGATTTTTTCACGCGTCTTCATCCTGCTGGTCTTGCTGATTCATTTGGTGCGCCTTTGGTACTGATTGGCGTTGCGATACAACATGGATTTTCTTTCTTATCTGCTAAAATTATGTTGTTGGTGTTTTTCATATTAATAACAAGTCCGACATCAACTCATGCGCTGGCAAAGGCGGCATTATTTTTTGGTCTGAAACCTATAACAAGGGACAAAAAATAATGGCAATTATAAGCAGCAGTTTCAGTCTTGATGCGATTATATTATTCTTAATGATACTAGTTGCGCTTGCAGTTATTAATGCCAAGGATTTAATAACAAGTACGGTTCTGCTTGCCATTCTTAGCTTGCTTATGGCGGCTGAGTATATGGTTTTGGGCGCGGCTGATGTAGCATTCACTGAAGCTGCCGTTGGTGCTGGCATAGGTACAATTTTGTTATTGCTTGCATTATTCTTAGTTGGCGATAAGGAAAAGAGAGTTAAGCCTAATTTTATACCATTAGTTATTGTCACATTGGTTGGTGCTGGTTTGCTGTACGCAACTTTTGATATGCCAGCATTTGGCAACAAGTATGCCCCGTCGCATGCTCATATCGCCCGTTATTATATTGAAAATACACCAGTTGATATGGCTGTGCCAAGCACTGTTACTTCAATACTGGCTAGCTATAGGGCCTATGATACTATGGGTGAAGCTATAGTAATATTTACCGCTGCATTAGTTGTTATGCTACTATTGGGCAGATTTGATAAAAAAGGAGATGATGAAAATGGATGATGACATCATACTCCGTACAATAATTAAGGTTATAGTTCCGTTTATGTTTATGTTCGGGCTATATGTCCAATTCCATGGCGAGCAAAGCCCAGGTGGCGGATTCCAGGCCGGAGTAATCTGTGCTGCGGCTCTTATTACTTATGGTTTGGTACATGGTCTTGGTGATTTAACTAAAATTGTCTCCGTAAACCTTGTGAAATTTCTTAGCTCTGTAGGAGTTTTAATTTATGGTGGCACAGGTGTAGTCACTATGTTGCATGGCGATAAATTCCTTGCATATTCATCGCTGTCTCAGGATTCACTTCTTGGCCAACAAGTAGGAATGATGGCAGTTGAGATCGGTGTAGGGGTAACGGTATTTTCAGTGGTGATGCTTATATTCTATATGTTTGCAGAGAGGTCAAAGTGATACTCATTGAAGGCTATAATTATTGGATGGCTATTTTGCTTATGATGGTTGGCTTTTATGGCATCATAGCACGCGGTAATTTAATAAAAAAAATTATGTCACTATCGATATTCCAGATTTCTGTACTACTGCTTTATATTTCTGGAGGATATGTAAAAGATGGTGCTGTGCCAGTACTAAAAGAAGGAGTGACACTATATGTTAATCCCATTCCGCAAGTGTTGATGCTAACTGCCATAGTAGTGGGAGTTGCTGTAATGGCTGTAGGCTTGGCACTGATAGTGCGCATTAAAGAAGCTTATGGCACTATTGAAGAAGATGAAATTATTGCTCTTGATGTAGAAATGAACAATCAGGAGAATAAAATTTGATTATTAATAACTTACCAGCACTTCAGGTTATTATACCGCTACTGGCAGCGCCAGTATGTGCAGTTGTGCCTTACCGTAAATTTGCCTGGTTATTTACTTGTATTATAACATTTGTCACCTTTTTTGTGTCTTTAAAACTTGCTCATATAGTATGGGTAAATGGTGCAATTTCCTATGATATGGGCAATTGGGATGCGCCTGTTGGAATTGAATATAGGGTAGATACTCTTAGCGCATTTCTTTTAGTTCTTATCTCCGGTATTGCTGCTGTGACCTCAGTTTACTCATACAGTAGTGTTGGTGCTGAAGTGGAGAAAAAGAGGCAGCCATTATTTTATGCTATATTCTTGTTATGCCTTGCTGGTTTCCTTGGCATTTCAATTACCAATGATTTGTTTAATATCTTTGTGTTCCTGGAAATTGCATCACTTGCTTCATACGCGCTTGTTGCGATAGGGCGGGACAGGCGGGCGCTAATGTCTGCATTTGAATATTTGGTATTGGGTACTATAGGCGCAACTTTCATACTGATAGGTATTGGCCTTTTATATATGATGACTGGCACGCTTAACATATCAGATTTATCAATAAGGGTTCCTCCGGTTACCTATGCTTCTACTGTTAAGGCTGCTTTAGCATTTTTTATAGTAGGTCTTGCTTTGAAAATAGGCATATTCCCGCTACATATGTGGCTTGCTAACGCATATACAAATTCACCGTCATTTGTATCCTCGTTCTTATCTGGGACTGCCAGCAAAGTTGGTATATATGTATTATTACGAGTAATATTTGTAGTGTTTAACTACCGCTTTAGCATGGATGAGATGAACGGCTCATCTATACTTATTACTTTGGCGTTGTTTACAATTTTTGTTGGGGCCTTAGTTGCAATATTCCAAAAAAATATTAAGCGTATGTTGGCTTATTCCAGTATTTCACAAATGGGCTACATGTTGCTAGGCATAGGCATTGTAAGTAAGTTGGGCGCAGATGCTACAATAGTTCAGTTCTTGAGCCACAGTCTTGCTAAAGTAGCATTATTTATGGCAGCTGGATGTGTAATGTTGCAGAGTGGAAGTGTGCGTATTGAAGCCTTTAGAGGTATAGCTAAGACTATGCCATTTACTATGGCTGCTTTTGTAATTGCTGGCCTTAGCATTATAGGCCTGCCCCTTACCGCTGGGTTTATTGGCAAATGGTATTTGATTGAAGCCTTAGTGGAAAAAGAAATGTGGATGGTTCTGGTGGCGGTGGTTGTAAGTTCATTATTATCACTGGTTTATATATGGCGTATTATAGAGGTCGCATATTTTTCGGAAGCCTTAGGCGATACTAAAATAGCTGAAGCACCACCACTTATGCTTATTTCATTGTGGGTGCTTACAATCGCAACTATTGTTTTTGGAATATATCCTTCAGTCGTGATTGATTTTGCTACTAAAACCTCTGAATATTTGTTTAGTTTATGAGTATGATTTTTGATAATAGTTTGTTGTTTACCCTACTCATCCCGCTGATTGCCTGTGTGGGAGCTGCCGTTATACCATTCCCAAATATTAGGGATGCGTTTAATGTCGCGATTTCTCTTTTATTCCTTGGTAATATTATAAAACTGCTAGCTATTTTTAAAGCAGGACAAGAGGCCTTGTCTTTTTCGTTTGGAGAAATCTTACCCGGCTTACCACTCGCATTTTCCACTGAGCCGCTTGGGATGTTGTTCATTATTGTTTTATCTGTTTTATGGGTTGTAAGTATTGTTTATTCAATTGGTTACATGCGTAGTAATAACGAACAGCACCAAAACCGGTTTTATAGCTTTTTTGCGCTTTCAATACTTGCATCTGTTGGTGTAGCTTTTGCATCTAACTTGCTGACTCTATTTATTTTTTATGAATTGCTTACACTGTCAACTTATCCGCTTGTTACCCATTCTGGCACTACCGAAGCAAAAAAAGCCGGAAGAACTTATTTGGGCATATTGCTTGGTTCTTCAATGCTATTGTTACTCCCTGCAATACTTATAACTTACAATAGTACTGGCACTCTTGATTTTACCAAAGGGGGGATACTATCTGGTAAGGCTAACGAAGGAGTTTCGGCCATATTGTTATTCTTATTTGTGTTTGGAACTGCGAAAGCTGCACTGATGCCGCTGCATAGATGGTTACCTTCTGCTATGGTTGCGCCTGCGCCTGTAAGTGGGTTGCTGCATGCAGTTGCGGTTGTTAAAGTTGGTGTATTTACACTAGTTAAAATTATTATTTATATTTTCGGTGTGGATTACCTGCAAAGCTTTATGCACTGGGATTGGTATGCTGGTGATTGGTTACTATACATATCGTCATTTACTATTATCACGGCATCTATTGCCGCTCTCCGGCAGGATAGCATTAAGAAAATGTTGGCTTATTCAACTATCAGCCAGTTATCGTACATTATACTTTCATTGGCCATATTGTCGCCTAAGACAATTATTGCTGCAGTTTTGCAAATAGCTGCCCATGCTTTTGGCAAAATCACTTTGTTCTTTGCCGCTGGCGCTATTCAGACTTCGGCTCAAAAAACTAAAATTAGTCAATTAGCTGGAGTAGGTCGTAGGATGCCTTGGACCATGACAGCATTTACAATAGCAGCAATTTCAATGATAGGTGTGCCACCTACATTTGGTTTTATTAGTAAGTGGTACATGGTAGACGGTGTGCTTGCAAGTGAGGCATACTGGGTACTTGGGGTTATAGTGCTGAGTATGGTGCTAAATACTGCGTATTTCTTACCAGTGATTTTTAAAGCTTTTTTTGAGAAAGAAAAGGCATCTGATGGCGTTAGCATTGTGCGGGTTTACGGCGAAGCAAATATTGCTATGGTAATAGCTACAATATTTACCGCGCTTGCTACTTTGGTTCTATTTTTCCATCCTGGGATATTTTTAGAGCTTGCTCGCGCCCTGGTGGATACTGCGCTACCAGTACCTGTGACCGATGGAGTAAGCGAATGAAAAGAAATAAACTAGCTCTGTTTTTGTTTGCTGTTGCGTTATTAACATCGCTGGGTGCTGAACACTTTGTGCCACATAAGGTGTTACCTAATGCGGAACCTGGTATAGAAAACCGTCATTATTTCTATGCAGGATTTGGTTTTGCTTCGTGTATCATAATGATATTTGTATCAAGAGTGATTGGAATGTTTTTAAGACGCCGTGATGATTATTATAAGGAGGCTAAAAAATGATAAGAGATTTTATCAATCATATGCCACCTGCAATGATAATGATAATAGGCGCACTATTTATACCATTTCTGCATAGATACTTACGTATGCCTCTGGTTTTGGTGTTGCCAATATTAACTTTAGCACAAATATGGAATATTCCTGGAGATCAAAGTATACTAGCAATCAACGTGGCAGGATTTGATTTAAATCCACTGTTGATTTTTCCTTATAGCCGCATTTTCGCTACAGCGTTTGTTATTGCTGCTTTTGTAGGTGCATTATTTGGCCTTATGCAAAGTAAACCTTCAGAAACTACTGCTGCATTTATTTGTGCCGGTAGCGCAATAGGCGTTGCTTTTGCCGGGGACTATATAAGCCTGTTCTTATTCTGGGAATTGATGGCTATTGCTTCATGCTTTGTTATTTTCTGTTCAGATCAAGAGGGCGCAATGCGTGCGGGGGTGCGTTATGCTTTTGTTCATTTTATCGGTGGATTAATTTTCATGACAGGTATACTGGCGCATATTGCTTTGGATGGCAATGTTCAGCTTATGCCGTTTGATGCTGATATAGCAATATTATTACCTGGATATGTACTTGATTCTAACGCGACCGTAATGTGGTTAATTTTGGTAGGAATATTAATTAATGTTGCAGTTCCGCCAGTGTCAGCCTGGTTACCCGATGCTTACCCTAAAAGTTCGCCTTTTGGTGCGGTTTATCTTTCTGCCTTTACTACAAAAACTGCAGTGTTTGTTCTGATAACGCTATTTTCAGGAACTGAGCTACTGATATATATTGGCCTGATAATGATATTTTACAGCATTATTTATGCAATACTTGAAAATGATATACGCAAGCTTTTGTCATATAGCATAATCAACCAGGTTGGTTTTATGGTTATAGGTGTAGGTATTGGCACTAGTCTATCCCTCGCTGGAGTTGCTACCCAAGTACTAAGTAGTGTGATTTATACTGCATTGTTATTTATGTCAGCAGGGTCAGTTCTATATATGACTGGAAAAAGTAAATTTAGTGAATTAGGAGGGCTATCACATTCAATGAAGCTTACTACTTTCTGTGGCATAGTAGGAGCATTGGCAATATCAGCTTTTCCGGTTACTACTGGGTTTATTGGCAAGTCTATGATTGTTGACTCAGTATTCCGGGATAGCTTTCGTTGGGTCTGGTTTTTAGTGCTTATGGCATCAGCTGGTGTTTTCATCCATACGGGACTTAGGTTTTCATGGTTTACTTTCTTCCAGAAAGATTCTGGTTTGCGCCCAACAGATCCTCCGCTAAATATGCAGCTTGCGATGGCGCTATGCACTATTCTTTGTTTTATTCCTGCAATCCCAACGTTTCCTGAATTGAGTATTTACAGGCTATTGCCTGAAATGCCAGATTACCAGGTTTATACCGCAGAGCATGTAGTATCACAGATGCA
Organism: Rickettsiaceae bacterium; assembly: GCA_021323415.1. GTDB lineage: Bacteria > Pseudomonadota > Alphaproteobacteria > Rickettsiales > UBA6187 > JAJONM01. The sequence continues at coordinate 27,126 of JAJONM010000008.1, read as the reverse complement.
GATTCTTTTATTTTCAGCAGCAGCTTTTTTTATAGCAGTGCCGTTCTTAAGAAGCTCTGCAACGATAACTCTGGATATCGATTGGTTTTACCGCGCATTTGGTAAATATATACTTGTGGTAATATCCGTTCTTGGTAGCTTTCCAATAAGGATTGGTGCGATTGTTGCAAGAAAGCTTATAAAAAAAGGCATCAGGGCTACGAGATATATACATCACCCACAAGGAGTCCTGGCACGCAATTGGTCACTTGGCACTACTTTGACATGGGTTGCTGTAATGCTTTGTGTCTATATGCTGGTATATTATTTGTAACCATAGATTAAAAATCAATTAACATTTTTATATTTTCTGTTTGCTATATAAAATCTTATATGCTTATCTTGGTTTCCCCATCAGGTAAATAAATATAAGCAAAAGGTACTATATGGCAAAACTTCACGCAGAGTCGCTACTAGATAAATCCAGTTCTTTCACAAACAGAACAGAATATTTAAAACACCTTTACCATAAGTATGTTGCTAACCACTATCACCCAATGGAAGGTATAGTGTTGCAACAGGCCGATGGTTATTTTGTTAAAGCCGTTGATGGCCGGGTTTTTACAGATTTTTTTGCTTCTTATGCAGTGGTAAATGCGGGACATAGGTGTCCTGAAATTGCAATAGCTGCATTTAGCCAAATGCTAAAGCTGCACTCAACAGGCGGTGCTTATAATAATGAGCCATATTGTGAGCTTGCTAAAGTTGTACATGACGCTTTCGGTTATGATAAAATGCTGCCATGCAATGGCGGAGCTGAGGCGGTTGAAGGGGCTATAAAAATAGCTACCAGATGGTGGCATGATAATAAAAAAGGAAAAGGCGAGTTAGATGATAAAGATACGGCGATTATAGTTGGCACTAACGGAGCATATCATGGACAATCTGGCGGTGTTTGGTCATTTAGAGATTCTGAGGAGGAGACAAGGGGCTTTGATCCGGCGCCTAGAAATAGAAGAAAAGTACCCTTTGGTGATGCTGATGCATTAGAAGAACTATTCAAAAAAGAAGGCCAAAACATAGCAGCATTTCTCGTTGAGCCAATTCAAGGGGAGGGTGGTGTTATTGTTCCACCCAAAGGTTATTTAAGAAGAGTTAGAGAGCTATGTACAAAATATAATGTGAAATGGATTGGAGATGAAATCCAGGCTGGCCTTGGACGTACAGGAAAAATGCTGGCTCAGGAGCATGAAGGTGTTCGTGCTGATATTGTGCTTTTAGGTAAAGGACTAGCCGGTGGCCTTCTCCCGGTTTCACTTATATTAGCTGATGAAGAGACTATGAGTGTGCTCGGGCCTGGTGATCATGGTTCGACATTTGGCGGCAACCCGGCTGGCTCTGCGATTGCTATTGCAACGTTAAAAATTCTAAAAGAACTTTGTGCGCTAAGCGAAAAAACCGGTGCTTATGCATTGGATAAAGTGCACGAAAAACTCGATAAATATACAAAAGGCGACAATCCTATTATAAAAGATATTCGTGGTAAGGGATTATTTATTGGGCTTGAATTTACCAATTCTGCCATAGGAATTCGTGATGTTTTAATTAGGCATGGAATTTTATGTAAACAAACAAAAGAAAATACATTACGCATTACTCCGCCACTTACTATGCCAGAAAATATCATTGATTTGTTTGTTGATATGGTAGCAGAAATTTGCGAAGCCAAAGCGCAAGGGAAAAATTTAAAAGACCTGCAAATTACTCCAATGATAGACAGGCTTGCTGGTATAGGTATCAAACCTGAATTTAATTATGGCAGCAAAATTTTATCTGAAGTTCTATCTGGTAATATCGCTAAGGCAGAAACAGCTAAGGAACTGGATAGCATAGATGAACAGATAGTTAAACTTCAGCAAAAGTCACTAGCCCGCAGGAAAGAATTAGGCCTTGAAAAGGAGCCGAGAACTTTTGTTGAGATGACAGGAAAAACTGCAAATCAAAATAGGTTTGTGGCTTTAGTTACCAGTAATACCGAACGCGAGCATCAGTAAAACTACTGATCAATCGCGAAAAAGATTATGCATGGCGTGCCACTTGAATTTGTCAGTGTGTATGTTTGTGGCGAGCCTGTGGTGACACAGGCTTGCGCCGTTTCGCCAGTGCCATCAGCCGCTCTGATTGTTCCAGTGTTAGGTGTGCCATCATCGTATTTTGTATCGTAGTTGTACGCTTGCTTCGTTGTGAATAAACCGTAATCAGATGCTTTACCAACACTGATATTTAGTGAATTTCCTAAAAGACTGTGTCCTGAAGTTTTTATAGCACCGTATAATCCTCTTTTAACAGGTGCTTCCATTCTGCCGCCTACACCATTAGTAATCCCATCGTAAGACCCTTCAATAAGTCCGGCCAAAGATAAATGCTGCCAGAATAATAACGTTTCATTTTTGTTAGTGCCGGACCCATCAGTAGTTCCAAGGAAATTATTGCCATTTCCGCTGTCAGTGGATGTTACACCGAAAGCATCTTCTGCATTTACTAAATCACCCGGGATGCCGTTATAAGTAGTCTTGAATACTTTTAATCCACTGCTGGTATTGCCTATATCATCCACTACCTGGTTTAGTTCCAGTTTAGATTTCATATTGCTGGCCGCCGTAATTGCTGCAACTATTAATGCAATAATTGTGATACTTATTGTTAACTCAAGTATGCTAAAGCCTTGCGATTTAACCCTACTCATAAATTACCTATAGTATTTTTGTGGATAATCAGTTATTTGTAGCAAAAATTTTTTAAAAATATACACCATTATGTTTGAAAGTTTAAGCGATAATCTTAATAAAGTTTTTTCCCGTCTAAAGAGCAAAGGTGTCTTAACCGAGGATGATGTTAATACAGCAATGCGTGAAGTGCGCGTTGCCTTGCTTGAGGCGGATGTTTCCTTATCTGTTGCAAAAGATTTTATTGCCAAGGTAAAAGAAAAAGCAATTGGTTCAGATGTCGTAAAGAGTATATCTCCTGGCCAGATGGTAGTAAAAATTGTTCAGGATAACCTTGAGCAGATGCTGGGTTCCGATGAATCAGAGATTAATTTAAATGCTGTTCCGCCTGCAGTTATTATGATGATAGGCCTGCAAGGTTCTGGTAAAACTACGTCTTCAGGTAAACTGGCAAATTTCCTTAATAAAAAGCGCAATAAAAAAATACTGCTTGCGTCACTTGATATTTACCGCCCGGCAGCACAAGAGCAGCTTGAAATTTTAGGTAAGCAAATAGTCGTAGATAGCCTGCCGATTATTAAAGAAGAAAAACCGGTTGCTATTACTAAGCGTGCTATGGAGCAGGGGAAGCTGGGTGGATATGATGTAGTTATCCTCGATACTGCTGGTCGCCTTCATATAGATGAAGAATTAATGCAGGAATTGCAAAAGGTAAAAGAGATTGCAAAACCTGTTGAGACATTACTCGTGGCAGATTCTCTAACTGGTCAGGATGCGGTTAATATAGCTAGTCAGTTTAATGAAAAAGTTGGAATTACAGGCATAATACTAACCCGTATCGATGGTGATGGACGTGGTGGTGCTGCGCTTTCAATGCGCGCTGTCACTGGCTGCCCTATTAAATTTATGGGTGTTGGTGAAAGAATTTCAGAATTTGAGGCATTCCATCCAAATCGTATTGCATCTCGTATTTTAGGTATGGGTGATGTGGTTTCTTTGGTTGAAAGAGCGATGGAAAATGTCGATATCGATGAAGCCCAAAAAATGGAAAGTAAAATTCGCAAAGGCCAATTCGATATGAATGACTTGTCAAAGCAGCTAAAAATGATGCGCAAGATGGGTGGCATTGGCGGCCTTGTCGGTATGATTCCTGGCATTGGCAAAATGAAAAAGGAAATAGAAGAGTCCGGAGTTGATGACCGCCTTATTATAAGACAGGAAGCGATGATTAGTTCGATGACTAAAAAAGAACGCCGTAATCCTGGTGTTATTAATGCTTCGCGTAAAAAACGTATTGCTGCAGGGGCGGGGGTGTCTGTACAGGATTTGAACCGCCTATTAAAGCAGCATTTACAAATGGCTACAATGATGAAGAAACTTGGCCGCATGGATAAGAAAACCCTTATGCGTGGCGGGCTTGGTAAATTAATGCCAAAGCTGCCAGGAGCTAAGTAGCCATTTACAAATTGGCTAGCAATTCAAAATGATACAAAAAATAGTTAGTGTAGCCATTGCATAAAAAAAATTAATTAGTAGAAGTTTAATTACACCTACCTAATTTAATGTAGCTAATGCTGCCTGCTGTGAGAGCTGCTTTTTAAAGCGATTCTTTCAGCGTTGGTAATAGCTCCAATCTCAAAAGTTTGTTTACTATTTTGGGTTATTTCTGGTTGTGAAGGCCCCGTTTTTTCAATAAAAATACCAGATAATTGAGCTTCAATATTAGGAAGGCCAATCAATACAAGCGTTTCGTCTTTTTCTAAGGCGTCGCCATTTTTTAAATCTATTTTAACTATCCTATCACTATTTGGATCGGTAATACACTCAATAGTAATGTCTTTCTCTGGATGCTTAAATGAAATTCTGGAAATTTTATTCCCTGTCCGTATTTTGCCAGGCATTTGTTCAAATTTTTTGATGTTTAATTTTTCTAAATCAACTGCCTTTAATTCATCATAAATTTTCTTCTGCTCAGTTACTTCTGCTTTAATACTTGCTTTAAACTTTTCAAAACCTGCAACTAGCTCTTTATTTTCTGAAGCGCTCTTTTTTAATACAAAAGGAGTTCTAAATGGGAATATAGGTGCTTTTTTCTCTTTTATGACAGGTTTTTCTGGTGGAATTCCAGATGAGGTTGTTTGTATATTAGGAGCTGCTTTTCTGTTTTTATTATTTGTATATTCCTGTATGATTGAAGAATCAATGTCTTCAAGTTTAAGTTTTATAGCGTTCCAGTTTCTTTCAATACCTGCAATATCATTATTTATATTTTTGGCAAAGTTCTTGTTTGTTGAGATGCCTGAATCTTTATATATTTTTTTGCAGGCTTCTAGAATTTTGTTCGGGTTGTAGGAGTCTAGAGATGCGGTTGGTGCAGGATAAAAATTGCTTGTTACTCCAATTCTGTTAAAGGCTTTTTTATGTTCGTTAGTTAGGCCGCGATTGATATCTTGATACGTTGTATTGATATTATGGCAAACTTTGTCGTCTTCTAAGCTTCTTTTTGCTTTTTTTTCTGTGGATGCGAGTGCGCTTGTGGTATGAACAGTGTATGTTGTATTTAGCTTTTTCCATTCAATTGCGATATTGGCAGCAAAACTCATGTCGTCACTACTATCTCCTACAACTATAACGGAGTTTATATTATCAGTAGTTAATTTTGCAAGATTTAGTGCTGTGTTAGCAAAGTGGGTATATGGTTTGCGTTTCTTATTAATTTCGTCTTGTGGCAAGTCAACATAACATAACACGCCATCGAATTCTGTGCCGTATTGTTCTTTTAATACAAAAATAAAGTGTTCTGCATATACTTGTGTTCCGATAGGCAATCCAGCTACTGCTTCTGTGGTTTTTCCAGAGTTTGTTATGAGGAATACTAAAGTATTAGGATCTTGTTTAAATGAGGCAACTAATCCTGTTGCATTATCAATAATATGTTCTTTTTCAACAAGTGTGTCATCTAAATCAAAGAATACTATATTCTTTTTTTCTTTCCCTTTTTGCTTTGAGACGGAGGAGGCTAACTCTTTGTTTAGTTTATCGGTTGATAAAATTATACGTTTTTTGGGAGTAATACCAGATGGCGTTGTAACATGATGGTTTCTAAGTTTTTGGTAAGCATCATGAGCATTTCCAATAAGTATTGTATAATTATCCACTAATACTATATCAGTACTGGAAACTACTTCATTTGCTAAAAGCTTTAACTTTGTATTTAGGTTTGCAGCTATTTGCGCTTCTCTAGATATTAGCTGTGACATTTACGGTTCCTTTGTAGTTAAGTTTTTAGCGAATGGTGTGTATTGTATTTGTTATAGTGTGTCAACTGTTTTTTAGTAATAGCCTGGGTAAAGAATAGCCAAATTCTTCTAAAAACCGGTGTGGTTTAAATTTTTGGTTTTCGTTGATGGTATTGCACTGCACCTTCTGTTTGTAATGGTTGTGCCTACTTTAGTATAGATGGTTTGTATAAAATGCTTGACCAAGTGCTAAAAATCCATTAGGAAAATATCCCTAATTCAAATTTTGGTACTATTATGTCTAAGAATAACCCTAGTAAGCGTGGTAAAGCGATACAACGTACTTATGCCGGAAAGCCAGTAAAGCCGGTAAAATACATCGGTAAACGTGCTGGCCATGGTAATTATATGGCTGTTCAGTTTATTGAAGGTGGTGCAATGGCTATGGATAACGCAGGCAAGCCTTTAATGTGGGATGCAATTAACTAATTACTAGTTGCCAGGTTCCGGTTGCCAGCATTTTTTCTGGTAACTGGAATCTGGCAACTCTTTCCTACATATTCGGATATCTAGGTCCACCACTTCCTTCCGGTGTTACCCACTTAATATTTTGCGTCATATCTTTTATATCGCATGTCTTGCAATGCACACAGTTTTGCGCATTTATCTGTAACTTCTTTCCACCATCAGCATCAATAAATTCATATACGCCAGCCGGGCAATAGCGTTGTTCTGGCCCATCATATTCTTTGAGGTTTATGTTAACCGGGACGCTTTTATCAAGCAAAGTCAAATGACAAGGCTGGTCTTCTTCGTGGTTGGTGTTTGAAAGTTGTACTGAGGTCAATTTATCAAATGTAATTTTCCCATCCGGTTTGGGATAATCAATTTTTTTACACTCTGATGCTTTTTTCATGCATTTATGGTCAGATTCATTTTTTAGAGTCCATGGTGCAAGCCCGAAAGTTAAAGTTTCGAATGCCGCATTTAGTAACCCTAGCCACAATCCTTTTTTAAAGCCTGGGCGTATGTTCCTGACTTTGTGTAACTCTTTGTATATCCATGATTTTTTAAGATTTTTAGGGTATGATGATAAATCTTCCGCATTGCCGTTTAGTGCCTCTGCTACACTTTCAGCCGCTAGCATGCCTGATTTCATTGCATTGTGGGAGCCTTTTATTTTTGGAACGTTTAAGAACCCAGCCCCACAACCAATTATCGCTCCTCCTGGAAATACCAGGTCTGGTATTGATTGGTATCCACCCTCATTTAATGCGCGTGCTCCATAAGAGATGCGTTTTGCATTTTCAAATATGGGTCTGATTTTTGGGTGTAGTTTGAATCTTTGGAATTCATCATATGGGCTTAAGTATGGGTTGTCATAATCCAGGCCAATTACAAAGCCAACAGCTACCTGATTGTTTTCAAGGTGGTACAAGAATGACCCGCCATAAGTTTTAGAATCAAGTGGCCAGCCCGCTGTATGCAAAACACTACCCTGGTCATGCACTTCGCTGGGCACTTCCCACAATTCTTTAATACCTATGCCGTAAGTTTGTGAGTCGCAATTTTCCCGTAAGTTAAATTTTTTATACAAATTTTCAGTGAGTGACCCGCGGCAGCCCTCGGCAAATAAAGTATATTTTCCTCGTAATTCAACACCTTGCTGGTAGGATGGTAGTTTCTCGCCATTTTTCCCAATTCCCATATCGCCAGTGGCAATTCCTGCAACTTTATCATTTTCATAAAGAACTTCTGCCGCTGCAAAACCGGGGTAAATTTCAACACCTAAGCCCATAGCTTGCTCAGCTAGCCAGCGGCATAGATTGCCAAGTGAGACTATGTAATTGCCGTGGTTTTTCATTTGCGGTGGGGTAGGGAGCCTGAAGCTGGTTTTCGAGCAGGTGAGGACTCGGAACACGTCTTTTTTTACCGGGGTGTTAAGTGGGGCCCCTTTTTTCTTCCAATCGGGGATTAATTCATCCAACGCACGTGGCTCTATTACAGCCCCGGATAATATATGTGCTCCAACTTCTGCGCCTTTTTCGACAACGCACACGCTTGCTTCTGGTTTTAGTTGTTTTAATTTGATGGCGGCTGAAAGTCCTGCCGGCCCTGCGCCTACAATAACCACATCAAAATTCATCTGTTCGCGTGACATATTTTGTCCTTATCTGGTGATGCTAATAATATCAAGAATAACTAAAACGTGCAAAAGTACAATAGTATAAAAATCTTTGGCATATAGTTTGGCGTTAAAAATACCATCGGAAATATATACCCCTCTACAACTTTATGGTGTGTTGTGATTTTATTCTGGTTGTGTTTTCGATCGTTACAAGTATTGTTGGGTGTGTATGATTGTTGCAACTCAACTGTCGGTGGTGTAATTTGAATTATATATTTGGCTTGACTGCTATACTGATAAGTCCGGTAATTCTTACTGTCATTGCATTTTTTGTGTTATTTCGGTTGGTTCTGCAAATCAAGCCAGCACAGCATAAGAGATTTAATCTTTGGCGGTTGTATAAGCAGGTAAAACTGCCTTCGAAGAAATAAAATCTAATCTTTATGTCAATTAATATTGTCTTGCCAAATAGCGGGTGGTATTATTGCTTAATAATATAATCACTACTCAGCGGGTATTTATGCTAATTAATGCACCAAAATCGATGTTTAATATTTTCTTTATTCTTATACTATGTGGTGGACTAATTTTCTTTCTGGCTAATACACCATCTGAAAATCTTACAAGAATAGTAGATGCTTTTGCCAATGGCGATATTTCAGGCAGCCTCAATGCAATTGTAGATGCATGCATGGCTTTTGCGACAAATGTAAAGGATAAGTTCAACCCCCGCGAACTAAGCGAAACGATATCTACTTCGTTATGCAAAATTATGTCACATGTTGGTTATAGGGATTGCCGGTAAGGTAATTACTATATAATTGCAACCAGCCAAAAAACCTGTATCATATATCCTCCCGATTATTGGTTATATGGTACTATGGAAAAGAAAAAATATTACGCCGAAGTTTCAGGCAATCCTGATTTCCCAAAAATAGAAGAAGAAGTTCTAAAAATTTGGCGTGAAAACAAGATATTTGAAAAATCAGTTGAAGCCCGTGCGTCCAACCTGGAAGGTAAGGATAACGAATTCGTTTTCTATGATGGTCCTCCATTTGCCAACGGATTGCCGCATTATGGCCACTTATTAACTGGCTTTGTTAAAGATATTTTTGCCCGTTACCAAACTATAAAAGGTAAAAAAGTTGAACGCCGATTTGGGTGGGATTGCCACGGCCTTCCTGCTGAAATGGGCGCGGAGAAAGAGCTTGGTATATCTGGCCGCCACAAAATTATGGAATATGGCATAGACAAGTTTAATGATCAATGCCGCACATCGGTGATGAAATTCTCTGGCGAATGGGAAAAATATGTCGAGCGCCAGGCGCGCTGGGTCGATTTCAAGAATGGCTATAAAACCATGGATAAAAACTACATGGAGTCGGTAATCTGGGCATTCAAACAGCTTTACGACAAGGGGCTGGTGTATGAGTCCATGCGCGTAATGCCTTACTCATATGGACAATTCCTATAGGGAAAGAGCGGATAAGGCGGTTACGGTTGCTTTCCAGTTGGAGGATGGTAGAAAAATACTGGCTTGGACAACTACACCTTGGACATTACCGAGTAATTTAGCGTTGGCTGTAAAGCCAGAGTTTGATTATGCAGTCGTAGAAAAAGATGGTGAGCAATACATACTTGCACAAAGTGCTGCTGACAAACACGCATCATTATTAGGTCAACGAAAAGATGAAGATAATGGTTATCAACTTAATACTATCAATGTTATAAAAGGCTCAGATTTAGTTGGTTTAAAATATAAACCATTATTTCCATATTTTGCTGAGCAAAAAAATTCATTTAAAATTCTTGCTGGTGATTTCATTGAGGAAGGTTCGGGCACTGGCGTAGTTCATCTTGCCCCAGGTTTTGGTGAAGATGACCAGCGCATATGCGCAGAAAACGGTATAGATGTTGTATGTCCGGTTGATAACAGTGGCAGATATACGGCTGAGCTTGAAGATATAGAGGGTCTAAGCTTAAAAGGAAAGCATGTAATCTGGGATGAGCATAGTAACCATAAAGAAACGGGTAATGAGTACGTAATCCGTTACTTGAAAGACAAAAAATTGCTGGTTGGCAACCCTGAACAATACATTCATAGTTACCCACATTGCTGGCGTACCGATACTCCTCTTATCTATAAAGCATTGCCTAGCTGGTATGTAGAAGTAACAAAATTCAAAGACCGCATGGTTGAGCTAAACCAGCAAATAAACTGGATTCCAAATCACATAAAAGATGGGCAGTTTGGCAAATGGTTGGAAAACGCCCGTGATTGGTCGATATCGCGTAACCGTTTCTGGGGTGCGCCGATACCTATCTGGCGTTCGGATAATCCGAAGAATAAAGAACTTTATATATTCGGAAGTATCAAAGAGTTAGAAGAATTTTTTGATGTAGAAGTTAAAGACTTGCATAGGCCATTTATTGATGAACTGACCAAGCCTGATCCGTTTGACCCCGAGTATACGCTTCGCCGCGTGGAGGATGTTTTTGACTGCTGGTTTGAATCTGGCTCAATGCCTTATGCGCAAGCGCATTACCCGTTCGATAACAAAGACTGGTTTGAAAATCATTTTCCGGCAGATTTTATTGTAGAATATGTAGCACAAACGCGTGGCTGGTTCTACACATTGATGGTTCTTTCAACGGCTTTATTTGACCGTCCGCCATTTTTAAATTGTATATGTCATGGCGTTGTTTTAGGAGAGCCTACGAAAAATCCAAATACAGGCAAAATGGAAACCCAAAAGCTTTCTAAGAGGCTTAAAAATTATCCAGAGCCGATGGGTATTTTTGATTCGTATGGAGCTGATGCTATGCGTTGGGCGGTGGTTTCAGGCCCGGTTATGCATGGTGGCGAGCTGCTAATCGACAAAGAAGGCAACATGGTGCGCGACGCAGTGCGTCTCATATTAAAGCCAATATGGAATAGCTATAGCTTCTTTGTGCTATATGCTAATGCTGATGGAATAAAAGCGAAGTATCATCCATCTTCGGATAATCTGATGGATAGGTACATACTGGCAAAATGTAAAGATGCTGTCTCGAAAATTGAAAAATCTATGGATGCTTATGATACGCCACTGGCCTGTAAAACCATAGAAAACTTTTTTGAGGTGCTGAATAACTGGTACATCCGCCGTAATAAAGACCGCTTCTGGAAATCAGAGCACGATGGCGATAAAATCATGGCGTATGATACGCTTTATAGTGTGTTGAATATTATGTGTCGCGCGGTTAGTCCGCTTCTGCCGCTTCTTTCCGAGAAAATCTGGCAGGGGCTGGATTGTGAGGAAGATAGTGTGCATCTGGCGGATTTCCCTGATGTTAAGCATATTGGTGATGAGGCGCACCTGGTGCATGATATGGATAGAGTGCGTGATTCTTGTAACACTGCGCTTTCAATCCGCGGCGTGGAAAATATCCGCGTGCGTCAGCCATTGGCCAGCCTGACCATAGTCGATAAAGATACCGATCGCTTAAAAGATTATGCCGAGCTTATAAAAGACGAGGTGAATGTAAAAGATGTAAAATTCAGCGCTGATGTTGCTGCTAAAGCTGATTTGAAACTAAAAGTAAACTTCCCGGTTTTGGGCAAACGCTTGCCTGAAAAAATGAAAGACATCATCGCTGCGACTAAGCAAGGTAACTGGAAGCAAACTAAAGATGGTTTGGTAGAAGTAGTCGGGGAAGTTCTGACGCGTGAAGAATGTTCATTGCTATTAGAGCCAAAAGATAAAAAAGGTGCGCAAAGCCTATCATCGAATGATGCATTGGTTATACTTGATTTGAATATAACTGATGAACTTAAAATAGAAGGTGTTGCCAGGGACTTAGTGCGGTTTATTCAGCAATCACGTAAAGATGCGGATTTGAAAATTACTGACCGTATTGCCTTAAATATCGAAACATCTAACGATGATATTATGGCCGCGCTCGATAGTTTTGGTAATTATATTGCTGAGCAAACTTTAGCGAACTCTGTAGAGCTTGGCACTGCCGGAAATAGCAATCATCGTTTTGAGCAAAAAATTGAAGGCGCACAGGTGGTGATTGGACTTAGTAAGGTTGCTTAAAATGCACGTACTTAATGTTCAGATTAATCATATTCATGGTGGTGAGCCGCAGGCGGTTTTTGATTATGCGAATGTTATGTTAAGTTCAGGCAATAAAGTTACAACTATAGTTAATCCTTCCGACCCATTTGTTAAAAGGCTGGAGGATATCGGTTCTAATGTTATCAAGTCAGAAAAATTTGGCCAATTAAAGTTATGGAATATAACTAATTTTATATATTTCAATAAATTGGTAAAGGAACTTAATCCTGATGTGATTATCGCACATGGTAGCAGGGCAGCACAATTAATGAAATATATTGTGCGCAATAAGATACCAGTAATAGATGTAAATCATGGTAGAGGACCACGGCCATCACGTAGAACCTACGCAACTATTGTAATAAACAAAAAGAGGCTCTCCGAGTATCGTGATTTTTTTGGAAAGAAGCATGCGGCATATAACGTTCCAATAGCAATTAATTTAAAAGAGCAGATTCCGCCTAGTTTACCTAAAGCTTGGAATGATACTCCTATTATTGGTACTTTGGGCAGGTTGGTTAAGGAAAAAGCTATTGATGTTTTTATTGAAGCTCTTGCTATTTTGGATAAGCGTGGAGTGAAATTTATTGCAAAACTCGGCGGTGATGGTGAGCTGAAGAACGATATAATAAACCAAATAAAATGTAATAATTTGGAAGATAAAGTTATTTTAGCTGGCTGGATTAAGAATCCTGATGAGTTTTATGAAACTATAGATATTTTTTGCTTTCCTTCCAGAAAAGAAGAGTTTGGCCTTGTGTTGCTTGAGGCGTATAAACATGGCTTGCCAGTGGTGGTTTCTGATGCTGATGGCCCGGCAGACATAGTTGAGCATAATAAAGATGCTTTGTTAGTTCCAAAGGAAAATGCAGCGGCGCTGGCTGACGCTTTACAGGAATTGCTTCAAAATAAAGAAAAGGCGGATAATTTAGCAAAAGCTGGTTACGAAAAACTTGTTTCAAAATATTCTGTTCCTGTGGTAGCAAAACAGCTAGATAATGTTTTACAGGAAGTGATTAATAAAAAGGTTTGTGCATGAAAAAAATTGGTATAATTGGCGCTGGCGCTTGGGGCACTGCTCTTGCAGTTTCTAGTAGCAATGCTGGTAATGAAGTATTGCTTTGGTCTCATGGCGAAAAGGTTGTACAATCCATAAATAATTATCATGAAAATAAACGCTATTTATCTGGAATAAAATTACCTGCAAGTATAAAGGCTACAGATAATTTAGCCGAGGTTGTAGAAAGTGACATGCTGCTTATGGTTATTCCTGCACAAAAGTTGCGGGAAGTTTGCCTTAATATAAAAACTGTGTTTTTAAAAAATTCTGTGCCGCTGGTTATCTGTTGTAAGGGAATAGAGCAGGGCACACGTAAATTAATGAGTGAAGTTATTGCGGAAATACTTCCTGATAATCCTGTTGCTGTCTTATCAGGTCCAAATTTTGCTGCAGAAATTGCCAAAGGTTTGCCGGCTTGTGCGACGCTTGCATGCACTGATGAGAAGTTAGGAACTGAGCTAGTTAATATTTTAGCCAGCCAATCCTTCCGCCTTTATTATAGCCAGGACGTAGTTGGAGCGCAAATAGGTGGTGCGGTAAAAAATGTTATCGCAATAGCTTGCGGAATTGCAATTGGTCGTGGCCTTGGAGAAAATGCCGGTGCGGCGCTTGTTACTCGCGGTATGGCAGAAATATCGCGCTTATGTGCAGCAAAAGGCGGCAAGCATTCTACTCTTATGGGCTTAAGTGGAATTGGGGATATTATGCTAACTTGTGGAAGTAGTACATCACGTAATATGTCACTAGGAATTGCTTTAGGGGGGGGGCAGCCGTTGAGTAATCAGTTAACTGAAGGCGTGGCGACCGCCGCCTCAGTTGCAGAACTTGCTGCAAGCTTAAAAATAGATATGCCTATATGTATGGCAATAAACGATATACTTCACAAGGGTATTGATATCGATATTACTATAAAAAGCTTATTACAAAGGCCTTTTGCTGTAGAACTGTAAAATTAGCTAATGTTACCTATGGAACTTATATAAGTAAGCATCTATTATACATTCCGATTTTAACAAGATTTAACTATGTATTCCAAAACCACCAACTTTATAACAATTGATGTTGAACCAGAATATGAAGAAGAGCAATCAATGCCTTCTGCTGGATATTACATATGGGAATACTCGATACGCATCAAAAACAACCGTACCGAAACAGTTCAGCTAATCAATCGCCACTGGGTTATTATTGACGATAAAGGCCAGGTGCAGGAAGTATCGGGGCCTGGTGTTGTTGGTGTGCAGCCTATACTCCGCCCTGGTGAAGAGTTTGAGTATGCTAGTAGTGTACACCTAAATACTCCATCTGGTGTAATGATGGGTAATTACGAGATGCTTAATAGGGCGGAAGAGTTATTTAAGGTTGAAATTCCTGCTTTCTCGCTTGATTGTCCCCATGTAAAAATAGCGGTAAACTAGTTCTATTGTTGCGTTAACCGTACACTCGTGTTAATATCCTTAACAAATTAATTGTTATGAGTGTGTTGACATGAGAGGAAAAACAAAAAACCAAGATAAATATCTTGGGCTGGCAAAAAACTTATTTTATAAGTTAAAGGATGCCAGGGTTATTGATAATGAAAAAGATCAAAATATTGTAGGACATGACTATAAATACGGGCAATTCCTGGAGAATTTAGTTTGTAATTTAAAAGATGTTGGTGTTATTGATGAAAATGATAATTTAAGAGGTGATGAATATTTTAATTACAATGAGTTTGTATCAAGTCTTATTACTGCTTTTAAAGAGAATAGCTTACTTGATGATAAGGGTGATATAAAAGGATTTGATTTTTGTAATGAAAGGCTACTCAAAGAAAAGCTTACTTCAACTATTAACAATGTGAAGTTCATTACTAGAGATTGCAAAGATATTTTCTTAGAAGATACTCTTAAAATTGTCAGTGAGTTTGAGAAACATGGTTATCATAAAGCTGAAGCTTTCGGTTTGCTTACTGAAAAAATAAAAGAAGCTGATGAGGAAATGAAATATCATAAAAATGCGAACCGTGCTTTGTGTGAATTGCAAGCAAAAATATTTGTTTTGGGTTATAAGGCTATAAATGCAAAGCAAAATGTTGTTAAAGAGCATCGTAGCAATCTTTGGATTGATGACCCAGAGGCTTTTTTATGTGATTGGCATAAACAAGTAGATGAAGAACCAAAACAAAAGCAGGTAATGAAAGATGCAGTTGCTCCTGCAACTGCAGGGAAAAAAGCTTTATTGAATAATGATAAGCATTTAGCTCTTTTTAGTGATAAAAATAGCGCGACAACAAAACAGGCTCAAAAAAAGGAGTCAATTAAACCTCTATATTCCCCAGGTGCTGAAAATAAATTTGCTTCAGTAAATATTATGTCTGAGAAAGATAATAGTAGATATTAATTTATTACTCATTTCGCCATTTAATGTTACACCCAATACTAGGATGTTGGGTTTCTGGCCCTGTATCAATCTGTGCTATTTGTATCATGGCATTAAATAATTCGCGCTCGAGAACAGGTTTGTTTTCTTTTCCTGCGCTATCTAACCTGCCGCGATATTGTAATGTTAAGTCACGGTTAAAGCCAAAGAAATCAGGGGTGCATACAGCACTATATGCTTTTGCAATTTCTTGCGTCTCATCAATTACATAAGGGAACGGAAAGTTCTTTTCTGCTGCTAATTTTTTCATATTATCAAATGAGTCATCGGGATACTCGTTAGTATCATTCGACATAATAGCAATGGCATTAACGCCTTGTGCCTTTAGATCAGCCATATCACTGACGATTTTATCAAGAATGGCTTTAACATAAGGGCAGTGATTGCAAATGAACATTACCACCAGCCCATTTTCGCCTTTTACATCTTTTAAGGAATAGGTTTTTCCGTCAGTACTTTTTAATGAAAAATTAGGCGCTGGCCAATTTTTTTGTAATTCTGGAGTTTGTAATGCAACCATAATAATACCTTTATTTATATAACTTTTCTAATCTATGCCAAAAAATTAGTCCATTCAATGAGCAAAGCAAATTCACTGCAATATAAACAATAGCTATTGTTATACCAAGTTCTGGGTTTAATCCAAGTAACGCGCCGCCATACATAAATGTTAATTCGCGCAGGCCCACTCCGCCTATAGAAATAGGAAGGATAGAAAGCACTGATGATATTAAGAATAAAATAATATAGCTATTAGTTTCGCTAGAGTTATTAGAATTAATGCCGGTGCCAAAAAATATAGTTAAAATAATTGCAATGCCTAAAAGCTGAATAACAAGCGAATAGGGCATGGCGCCAATTGCTGTTTTTGGCTTTTCTTTTAGTAATATTTTAATACTGGTAAAATACCCTGCGGTGGTAATAAGTAATGCCGGTATAATTAATACATTGGCGTAGGAAAACTTAGAACTTACTTCACTAAATGGCGCTATTAGAAATCCTAGTAATAAAAGAGCAAAAAGGCCGCTTGCTCGTTCGGAAATGAAAATCCGCAAGATGTACATCCGCGGAAAATTAGCCAGTTTATTGACTAAATATAATTTATAACCATCGCCGCCAATACCACCAGGCAGAACATTATTAAATAACATTCCTACAAAATATAGGCCAACAGTAAACTTTTTCTTAAGGTGTAATCCTTCTTGCCTGAAATAGTATTGCGTTCTGAGTGCACTGATGAATTGCGCTAATGTTAAAATGGCATACGATAGCAAAATTGCCAGTGGATTAACCATGCTCAAATATTGCGCAATTTTCGTAGTATCAGCTTTGCTATATATAACAGCAAAGCAAGCGGCAATAACCGTTATTTTTAATAAGAGCATTGCATGCTTTTTTTTGAGCTTCATAAATGAAACTATTCCTTCTTATCTACTTCTCCGCCACTGAAAGTATTGCGTATATTATACGGCTTTTTACCCTGTGACTCGTAATATGTACGCATTAATAACTCGGCGATAAAACCAGTAGTGATAAGTTGCACGCCAGTAATGATAAGAAGTATTCCTACGTAAAACAGCGGTCTTCCACCAATATCTTCCCCTAAAATTTTCAGAAGTAGTAAGTATGTTTCGATCAAAAATCCGCCTGCCAGCATAAAAGTTCCAATTGATCCGAACAGGTGCATGGGTTTTTGGCGGTACTTAGATAAGAATAGCATAAGCATCAAATCGCTGATAACTTTAAATGTCCTGCCAATACCATATTTTGAAACACCAAATTGCCTAGCATGGTGTTTTGTATTAACTTCAGCTATCTTGGCTCCTTCCATATGGCCAAGTATCGGAATAAAGCGGTGTAACTCTCCATATAAATCAAGCTGTTTAGCAATAGACGAACGAAACACCTTTAGAGTGCAGCCATAATCACTGATGTATACTTTGGTAAACTTGCGGATTAATATATTGGCAAGTTTACTAGGTATTTTTCGCAAAAAACGACCATCTTTACGATTTGCTCTAATTCCTGCTAATATATCAAGATTTTCGTCTTCAATTTTCTTTAGCATCATTGGGATGTCAGCAGGATCATTCTGCAAATCCCCATCTAAAGTTGCGATGAACTTACCACGAGCTGCGTCAATACCTGCTGCCATGGCCGATGTTTGGCCAAAATTACGCTGGAATTGTACTAATCTTATATTGGTGCGATTTTTTGCGGCATTGTTGATAATGTCAGGTGTGCCGTCATTAGAGCCGTCATCGACAAATATTACTTCATGTTCTATTGAACCAAGTGCATTGCCAAGCGCGTCAAGCATAGGTTGAACATTGTCTTTCTCGTTATAAACAGGGATTACTACAGATAAATACATAATAAATTTTTATTTTGTTATTTTGCTGGAAAGACTATACATTTTATCTAAGTAGCTTCAAGTAATTACAGGAATAAAAATGCAGAACGAACAACTTGACCCAAAACTGCTGGAATTACTAATTTGCCCTTTAACTAAAGGCGAATTATCATATGACAAGGAAAACAATGAGCTTATTAGTAAAGAGGCCGGGCTTGCATATCCTATCAGGAATGGTATTCCACTAATGCTGGAATCTGAAGCTCGTAAATTATAATTATTAAGGCAACACAATGACTAAAAAATATAACGATATACATTCCGCTAAACGTGTATTGGAAACAGAGATAGCGGGGCTAAAAGCACTTGATGATTGGCTTGATGATAAATTTGTTGATGCTATTGATACTATTTCAGCTGCAAAAGGGCGTGTTATTTTAAGTGGCATGGGAAAGAGTGGCCATGTGGCAAGAAAAATTGCGGCTACCATGGCGTCAACCGGCACTCCCGCTATGTTTGTGCACCCTGGGGAGGCCAGTCACGGTGACTTAGGAATGATTACTAAAGATGATGTGGTTATCCTGCTTTCAAATTCAGGTGAAACGGCAGAGTTAAAAGATATTATTGGATATTGTGAGCGTTTTAAAATTCCACTTATTGGTATTGTTCGTCGTAGCACTTCTGTTTTGGTAAGTGCTTCTAATGTAGCACTTATTTTGCCTCAAGTGCCGGAAGCGTGTAATGTTAATGCTCCGACAACATCTACAACAATGATGCTGGCACTCGGCGATGCCTTGGCTGTTGCCTTGCTTGAACGTAGGGGCTTTAGTAGTGAGGACTTTAACGTATTCCACCCAGGTGGTAAGTTAGGTTCTGCCTTTATTAAAGTGAAGGACTTAATGCATAAAGACGAGGAAGTGCCTTTAGTGCATAGTGGTTTATTAATGTCAGACGCGCTCTTAGTTATGACCGAAAAGCGGTTTGGCTGCGTTGGTATTATCAATAAATCTGGTGATTTGCTTGGTATTATTACAGATGGAGATCTACGCCGCCATATGGCGCACGACCTTATCAGTAAAAAAGTTGATGACGTAATGACAGTGAAGCCTACAGTAATAGAAGAAAATGATTTGGCGACAAAAGCGCTAAATATTATGGAAAGCCGCTCAATTACTAATTTGTTCGTAGTGGGCAACAAGAAGCCAGTTGGTATCTTGCATATACATGATATATTGCGGGCAGGAGTGGTTTAAAGTTTAGGTAAGCCTTACTATTCCCTTGAATTTTTAAGGTTTTTCATTATTTTACCCTTTGTTTCATTATTTTTCCAAAAAAGGTAAAATGTTCGGTAATAATCCAATCAGGCCGCCAGAAAAAGGCGATGGCAGTATTTTGCAGGTGCAAAATATATTTGCCACTTTTCAGGGGGAGGGGCCATATACAGGCTGGCCGGCGGTATTTATCCGCTTAGGTGGTTGTAACCTTGCCTGCAGCTTTTGCGATACAGAATTTGAATCATTTGAAGCTATGTCTGTGGATAAAATAATAAGTAAAATCAATGAGTTATCTTTCAAATCTAAAGAAAAATTGATTGTGATTACAGGTGGTGAGCCATTTCGTCAGCCGATAGAGTTGTTATGTGATGAATTAATTAAAAATAACTATAAAATTCAGATAGAAACAAATGGAACTTTATTTAGAAGTTTAAATGAGGAGGTCGACATTATCTGCTCGCCGAAAAATACTGGAACTGGCTATCACATGATACGCGAAGATTTGCTAAAAAGAGTAAATGCTTTCAAATTTATTATATCGGCTCATAACGATTTGTATAAAAATGTTGGCAATGTGGGGCAGAAACAGTATAACACGCCTGTTTATGTCCAGCCGATGGATGAGCGGGATGAAGAGAAAAACCGTAAAAATACGGATCTTGTTATAAAACTCGCAACAGAAAATGGTTACAGGATATCTCTGCAAACCCATAAGATTTTAGGTGTTGAATGAAAAAAGCAGTATTACTCCTCAGCGGCGGCCTTGATTCTACAACTACACTTGCGCTAGCAAAATCAGGAGGTTATGAAGTTTATGCCTTATCTTTCAAATATGGTCAGCGCCATAGTATAGAGCTGGAAGCGGCTAAAAAAGTTGCAGATGCCTTAAAGGTAAAAGAACATAAAATTGCTGAACTTGATTTGCGCCTGTTCGGCGGTTCGGCGCTCACCGATAATATAGAAGTCCCAAAAGACCGTGATTTGGAATCTACTGGAATTCCAATAACTTACGTTCCGGCGCGTAACACTATTTTCTTATCTTATGCACTGGCATACGCTGAAGTAATTGGAGCATTTGATATATTCATAGGTGCAAATGCTGTTGATTACAGCGGCTATCCTGATTGCCGTCCTGAATATCTGCAAGCCTTTGAAAATATGGCAAATTTAGCCTGTGCGGCCACTGTTGAAGGCAAGGGAAAATTTACTATTCATGCTCCATTAATTACACTTACCAAGGCCGAAATTATCCAAAAAGGCCTATCACTTGGGGTGGATTACTCCCTGACCCTAAGCTGTTATGACCCTTCTCCAAAAGGCAAGCCATGCGGCAAATGCGACTCCTGCCAGCTCCGCAATAAGGGATTTGCACAGAATGGTATGTGCGATCCTGCACTTGCAAATAGTTAATTTTTTCGCAAAAGCTTCAAGGCGCAGTTTTATTCATTATTCTTTAAACTTCTGAAAGTTGTAACGGCTAACAGGAGATATCATGAAAGCGCAGGAGAAGAATACATACAGATTGCCAATCTACATGAAGGCATTGGAGCAAAACACTACTAAGCCAAAACCGCAAGAAATGAGGATTTATAATAAAGACGATGAATTGCCTCCAATAGATGTAAATTCATTAATAATTGAGGAAGACATTCCATTTAAATTAAAAAAATCTGTTAATTACAGCGACCCGATTGCAATATACGTAAGTTTCGAGATTCCTGATGATCGCTACAATTCAACCGCTCTAACACTTAAACAGCAAGAACAGCTTTTTACTCATTTGGATTTTTGCCTGAAAGGCACTGGTATAGAAATTCATCACCTTAAGGTAACCATAGGTAATATTAACATTCCATCAAATATAGAAAATATATTATTTGTCACTAATGGAGACCTTGTTAAGCGTGGTTTTATGGGGGTAACTACACATTTGTCGAATTGGGACGAAAAAGCGAACTTTAAATGGTTAGTTATCGATAAAGGTTTTTATACAGGAGTTACGAAATATAACGTAACTGCTAAAAAATTTGAATTTGTTGTGGCACATGAATTAGGTCACGCTATTGGATTGAAGCACCCTCAACCTACTGGAGGAAGTGTTGAAAATCCACCTTTCGATTCAAGAGCCAATAGAATGCTAACCGTGATGAGTTCGCTTGCAACATATGAGGCGGATCCGCAATTGAATATTAGAGTCGATAGATTACGGAAAAAGACGGAAGAAGCAAAGGCAGATAATAAGACATTGATTCTAACTGAAGAGGAAAATAAATTATACGAACTAGCAAAAAAGTCATGGGCTGATGAAGGAGGTTTATTGGCAACAAATTTTACAGATTTAGACAGGAGGGCTATAAAAGCTTTATATGAAGGAAAATTTCCTGATACAAACAGAACAGATTTTTGGGTGCAAACACTAGATGGCAAAGCGCCTTGCCATAATGGTGGTGATAAATCTACGAATATGATACAGGCAGGCGGTTATTGGCCAAAGGACTCTTTGCTGGCGCCTTGCCATGATTTTGTTGCTCCAAAATATAATCAGGAAAGGCAACCATCAAGTGGATGGAATCTGTTAAGTTATATAGCAGGGACCGCAGGTTCTTTAGCAACAGGTGGGGCTGCTTCTATCGGAAATAATCAGCAACAACGCCCACTAACCCAAAGCCATGATAGATGGGAAGTGAATCCGTATTTGTTAGCAATCTCTGCTTTAGTCACGGGTGGTGCATTGGCGTTATCTTGTTATGCAACATACCGTTTCTGCTGCAATACTGCCAAAAAAGCGGGCGAAGAAAAACAGTCAACTAGCCACCAGGATAGAATTGCTTTTAAAAAGCTGTGCTGTATGAGTGAAGATAGGCATAAATAAGGTCAGATCTTTCTTGCCTTTTTGTCCAATTTATGTTAAAAAATGCGTAAATTCTAACAATAAGGCAACAATAATGAGCGTAGAGAGACTTTTTGACTCGTTTCCGATAATAAATGTTAATGATGAATATATACTTCGTCAGGCCAGCCATGCAGATGCGCCGGAATACCTTGAGTATATGACGGATGAGGATGTTATCAGATATGTGCCTGAAGAGTGCATTCCCCGTACATTAGAGCGCGTGAAGGAAGAAATAGACTATAGCCTCGATCTATTCCGCTATCGCCGCAGTATTTATTGGACTCTCGCCCGTAAAGATAACAACAAGCTAATCGGATCATGTGGATTTAACTATTGGAACCGTGACCATTCGCGCGCAGAAATCAGCTATGACCTGCATAAAAAATACTGGAGTAAGGGCATAATGACTGAGACGGTAAAGGCTGTTTTAGGCTTTGCTTTTACCCGTATGGAACTGCACCGAGTCGAAGCAACAGTTACTCCTACAAATCAGGGGTCTTTGCGTGTGCTTAAAAAGCTAGGGTTTGAGAAGGAAGGTGTGCTTCGCGAACAAAAACTTCTGCACGGCAAATTCCACGATGCAGTTATGTTATCGTTATTGCAAAAAGATTATATGAAATTTTAATAATGACAGAAACCATATACTCATCTCTTTCCCAATTAGGCTCAAAGGCAGCGATTCCAGTATCGCCTGAAGAGGCAATAATTGAAAAAGTAAAAAACCCCAAAGCGGGTATTAACTATCTGGTGCGCTTTGCCTGCCCTGAATTTACTTCTATGTGTCCGATTACTGGCCAGCCTGATTTTGCTCATCTGGTAATCGACTACATTCCGGGGGAGTGGCTGATAGAAAGTAAGTCATTAAAGCTCTATTTGGCGTCGTTCCGTAACCATGGAGCATTCCATGAGGATTGCACAACTAGCGTTGCCCTACGTATTGTAGATGAAATTAAACCTGTGTGGCTACGTATCGGCGGATATTGGTATCCGCGCGGTGGAATTCCTATTGATGTTTTCTACCAAACTGGCCCTGTCCCACAGGGGGTCTGGGTGCCAAAGCAAGGCGTTCCTCCATATCGGGGGCGCTAAAATGAACGTAACAATCTACCACAATCCAAGGTGCACCAAATCACGTGAGACATTAGCTTTACTAAAAGAGAACGGGATAGAGCCAACCATAGTTGAATATCTTAACAAGCCGCCTTCAGTGCAAACTTTAAAGGAAATTGTAAAAGCCTTAGGTGTGAAGCCGCGCGAGATAATCCGCACTAAAGAAGATGCCTATAAACAATGCGGCCTTGATGATAAAACTTTAACAGATAATCAAATCATTGAAATACTGGTGAAAAACCCAATTCTTATTGAGCGTCCGATTGTCTGTGTAGGAAAGAAGGCTGCTGTTGGTAGACCACCGGAAAATGTTCTTAAGATACTCTAATTATTTTTTCTTTTTCTTCTCAGGTGGCATGTAAACTACTTCATCTTTGTCTACATAACCAAGCAGCCTTTTAGCTTGCTCATCTAGCAAATCAAGGTCGAGGGAGTTGTCGCGTAGCAAACTAACGCGGTGTTCCAGGCGTAGCTTATCAGCAACTACCTGATCAAGGTTGTTGCGTGATTCTTCAACTTGTTTGGAGAGGCGCATAAGAGCCATCAGGCCGCGTTCACCACTGATAACGTGATAGGCAAAATAAGATATCAACAACACAAACATAAATGTTGTAGCCATTGATATATAATCAGATTCTTCGTTAAAGACGCGCATACCTTGCCGCTATGATGTTATTTATGCTTTTTAATATATAAGAAATCGCAAATATTATCAATGCAAATTTCTATTAGTTTTTCATTAATATGACCCCGCAATAAATGGGAATTGTCGCCCCGCATTTATTGCGGGGTCTAATTATCTAATTAAATATCGCTCCACCCGCATATTTCGCTTTGCTGCCTAAGAACTCTTCAATGCGGATAAGCTCGTTATATTTTGCCAGCCTGTCAGAGCGCGAAAGCGAACCAGTTTTAATTTGTCCTGCGTTAGTTGCAACTGCAATATGCGATATTGTTGAGTCTTCAGTCTCGCCAGAACGGTGCGAAATAACTGCGTTGTAATTTGCAGCTTGCGCAATGCTTACTGCTTCAAGAGTTTCAGTTAAGCTACCAATTTGGTTAACTTTTATCAAAATTGAGTTGGCGAGGCCATCGTCAATTCCTTTCTTTAAAATTTCAGGATTTGTGACGAACAAGTCATCCCCAACCAACTGGATTTTGTTGCCAAGCGCTTCAGTAATTGCTTTCCAACCAGCGTGGTCATCTTCTGCCATAGCATCTTCAATTGATTTAATTGGATATTTGTTAATCAAAGTCTCGTAGTATTTTATCAGCTCATCACTGCCTAGTTTTTTGCCTTCACCTTCTAAATGGTAAATGCCATTTTTATGGAATTCAGTAGATGCGGCATCAAGTGCAAGCACTATATCTTCTTCGGGGCGGTAACCAGCTTTTTCAATAGCTTTCATAATAAAGCTTAATGCCTCATCGGCGCTGTTTAATCCCGGTGCAAAACCACCTTCGTCACCAACATTTGTGTTGTGTCCAGCATCGTGGAGGCTCTTTTTGAGAGTGTGGAATACTTCCGCACCCATTCTGATAGCTTCAGAAATGCTAATTGCCGAAACTGGCATAATCATAAATTCCTGGATATCGATAGGGTTATCAGCATGCGCGCCGCCATTGATAATATTCATCATCGGAGTAGGCATCGTTACAGCCTTCTCGCCGCCTAAGTAAGTTGCCAGTGGTTGATTCGCACTATTTGCCGCCGCATGCGCGGTTGCGAGTGACACGCCAAGGATTGCATTCGCACCGAGTCGCTCTTTGTTTTTTGTACCATCCAGCTCTATCATTATTTTGTCGATGGATTTTTGCGCAGTTGCATCCTGCCCAATTAATGCTTTTGCAATCTCAGTAGTTACGCCATTTACTGCTTTCAGGACGCCTTTTCCATAGTAGCGGGATTTATCACCATCACGTAATTCCCAAGCTTCAAGCGAACCAGTTGATGCGCCAGATGGCACAGCTGCGCGACCAAACGAACCATCTTCTAGTTTAACATCAACTTCAACAGTCGGGTTGCCACGGCTATCAATAATTTCACGTGCTTTTATCTGGGATATTTTTGTCATGGATAAGTCCTTAAACTGATAAAATTAAACAGTGGTGACTTCATATAAATAATGGGTGGGAATGTCAATATATTATACCGATAAGTTTTTTGTAAGTTGCAAAGTGTTAGGAGGTGTTTTAGGTTATGTTTATTTTAAATAAATAATACGAGAAAAAGCAAAATGAGTAATATTGTAAGTAGGCAAACTAAGCATCATCAGGAACGTAGTTTAGAGAAAGTGCAGCTTAATCAAGCAGCTCCTGTTCTTACAAACACTATGGATTGTGATTATAGTGTAGTTAATCAGGCATTTGTGGGAAATGATGTTAACATAAATGCAACTTCATGCATAACTGATCCTGATGGCGATCAACTTAGCTGGAGTGTGCAAGATACTTCTGGCTCCCCGCACTCGTGGATGAATGCAGATGCGGTAACTGGTCTGATTACGGGTCAAATTCCTGACGTTGGGGATTATAGCGCAGTTGCGGTAGCCACTGACCCATCTGGCTTATCAGCTTCACAGCCTTTTTTTGTTACTGGGATACCACCTTTTACTGCTGGAGAGCTAATACTTAATAATTCCACGGATGGAGATCAGGCTATTGTGGGTGTTTTGACTTTAGATAATGGTTATGTTGTTGCCAGGTATGGTTATGTTGGTGTTAAATGGGATCAAACATGGTTACAATTTCTTGATTTAGATGGTAATACCGTTAGAGAATTGCAGTTTGATGGATCATATGATTATGTGAACTCAAAGGAGAGTGATTACCTTGGGTTTAGTGGTTTTAAACTTTTGCCCAATGGTAATTTTGCAGCTTCATGGATACACGCTTCTCAAGAGCTTACTCAAAGTGGTGATGAAGTTGGTGGACTGCAAGCTCCATTTTGGCGTGATAGAACTTTTGCTACACTTGATAATGGATTAACAGTGAGGCTTACAGATGATCCCATCTCAAATCCAGATGGTACTGTTCATGGTATTGTAGGCGTACAGCTTTTTGATAGTAATAATAATGCGGTAAGCACTAAAATTAGTCCTACTATTAATAGTTCTGATGGCATTGCATCAAGTGATGTATTAGCCATTCCTGGCGGGAAGTTTATTGTGAGCTGGATGAACCAAGATGGTCGTGATGGGTCTATGTATGGTTCATATAGCAGGTTATTTTCGTCTGCATTGACAAATGGTGAAATTACGCCTTTAGGATCAGATGTCCTGTTAAATATAAATACTTATAAAAGCCAAGCTGATGGAATGGTGGCTTTTGGAAGTGACGGAAGAGTATTAGCGGTTTGGAGTAGCACATATGGACCAAACGGAGTTAAATGGTCATCTACGTATGGGCGAATAATTGATATGTCGGAATTTACTGCTTTGCCAAGTCCAAGTATTGCGCCATCTCCATCATTAGCGGCGCCATCTCCGTCCCCAACACCGCTGCCTGTCCCGTCACCTAAATCTGCTCCATCTACAGTTAGTACAAGTGTAGTGCCATCGCCGACGCCATTGCCTGTATCTTCACCTTCGGTTGCTAGTTCGAGTGTGGCTCAATCTCCATCATTGGTGCCATCACCTGTTCCATCTCCGGTAAGCCCAAGTGTAGTGCCATCTCCGACGCCGACACCTACACCATTGCCTGTGCCTTCACCTTCTGCTGTGAGTCCGAGTGTGGTTCAATCTCCATCATTGGCGCCATCACCTGTTCCATCTCCGGTAAGCCCAAGTGTGGTGCCATCTCCGACGCCGACGCCGACACCTACGCCGATGCCTGTAC